>NZ_RAVY01000293.1:0-8686 GCF_003611625.1 Corallococcus sp. CA054B | reverse complement strand
CCCCCGGGCTGCCCCTTCAACGCGGAGTTCCTGCCGCCCAACCTGCGCAAGCACGTGGACCCCAACGCCCCCGTGCCCCTGCGGATGATGGCGGCCAAGTCCCTGGTGCCGCTCAATCCGGCGGACATGCTGGGCGCCCTCTACATGCTCACGTTCGACCCGGACGCGAACGTGCGCGAGACGGCCGCCAAGACGTCCTCGGGCCTGCCGGACCGCATCCTCGGCTCCGCGCTGCGCGACGAGGGCGTGCAGCCCCCCGTGCTGGGCTACTTCCTGGGCCTGCTCAAGGACAAGGAAGCCTACGCGGAGATGCTCGTCCTCAACTCGGAGACGCCGGACGACGCCGTGGCCAGCGTGGCCAGCACGTGCAGCCCGAAGGTGGCGGAGATCATCTCCCAGAACCAGCTGCGCCTGCTGCGCAACGAGGACATCATCCGCGGCCTGTGCGCCAACCCCGGCGTCCCGGTGTCGCTGGTGGACAGCGTCTGCGACTTCGCGGTCCGCAGCGGCCTGGTGCTGGCGGACGTGCCCGCGATGCAGGCCGCGCGCGTGCGCATCTACGGCCCGCAGGCCGCCGCCGCGCCGCCGGATCCGGGCCCCACCGCGGAGGAGGTGCTCAAGGAGCTGGGCACGGAGGCGCAGGCCGAGGACGCCGCTCCCATGGAGGAGGGCAAGCGCATGACGCTTGCTCAGCGCATCATGAAGATGTCCATCGCGGAGAAGATCAAGCTGGGCACGCTGGGCAACAAGGAGGCCCGCTCCGCCCTCATCCGCGACACCAACAAGCTCGTCTGCGTGGCCGTCATCCGCAGCCCCCGCATCACCGACGGCGAGGTGCTCGCGTGCGCCGCGAACCGCGCCATCAACGAGGACGTGCTGCGCGTCATCTACAACAACCGCGAGTGGACGAAGATGCAGAAGGTGAAGCTCGCGCTGGTGAAGAACCCCAAGGTGCCGCTCACTGTCACCATGAAGTTCCTCAACACGCTGCGCGACGCGGAGCTGAAGGAGCTGTCCCGCGACAAGAACGTGCCCGCCGCCGTGCAGTCCTTCGCCAAGAAGCTGCACGAGAAGAAGACGGCCCCCAAGCAGGCGCCCGGCGGCAAGTAGCCGGGCCGTGGAGCGGGGGAGGGCGGCTCAACCCGCGCCTTCCCCCGACTCGTCAGGCGGTACCGCGGTGCTTCAGGCCGCGGCTTCCTCGTCGGCGTCGTCGCCCACGGCGGTGCCCGGCTCGTCCAGCAGCTGCTGCGCGATGGCCAGCGCCTTCTTCGTCTTCTCGCGCAGCTTCTCGTCGCCCTTGATGCGCGCGTAGAGCTTCGTCACGCGCTCCTCGTTGTGCGCCGCCGCCTGCTCCAGCTCGGTGATGCGCGCGCGCAGGCCGTCCGCCTCCGCGGCCGCCTGGGCGCTCTGGTTGGAGAGGTCCGCCTGGGCCTGCTCCAGCTGGCCGCGCAGGCCTTCCAGCTCGCCGCGCAGGCCCTCCAGCTCGCCCTGCGCCGCCTCCACCTGCGAGCGCAGCCCTTCGGCCTCCTCGCGCGCCGCCTGGAGGTCCGCGTCCTGCTGGGCCAGCTGGGCGCGCAGGCTGTCCGCCTCGCCCTGGAGCGCCTGGGCATGGACCTGGTGCTGATCCAGCTCCGTCTGGAGCGCGCCCAGCTTCGCGGTGGCGCCGCGCGCCTCCTCCTTCGCGGTGGCCAGCTGCTGATCCACGCGCTTGCGCTCCGTGGTGAGCTGCTCGGTGCGCGTGGTGAGCGTCTTGATCTGCGCGTCGCGGCGGTTCAGCTCCTCATCGGAGGTGGAGGCCTTCTGCTCCAGCTCCAGGTGCTGATCCTTCAGCTCGATGATCTCCTGGTCCTTCTGGTTCAGCTCCGACTTGAGCCGCAGGATCTCCTTGTCGCGCTTGTTGACGGTGTCACGCAGCGCGAAGGTGTCCTTGTCGCTCTTGCCGGCGGTGGAGCGGGACGCCTCCAGCTCCGTGGCCTTCTCCTGGAGCTCGGACTCCAGCGACTGCACGCGCTCCTCGACCTGCGTCGTCTCCGAGCGCGCGTCCTCCAGGGCGCTCTGCAGCTCCGCCACCTTCGCGCGCAGGTTGCGCAGCTCCGCCAGGTCCGCGGCGGACGGGCCCGGAGCGGCGGCCGGCGTCACCGGAGCGGCGACGGGCTCCGGCTCCACCGGCGGCATGAAGCCGATGACGGTCTTCTCCTCCGGCTCGTCCAGGCCGCCCAGCATGTCCAGCGAGTCGTCGTTGTCCGGGCCCAGCGAGTCGAGCGCGGAGATCTCCTCCAGGCCGGACGGGGACTCCATCTCCTCCGGCGGCGCGACGACGGGCTCCTCGGGCGTGCCCGTCACGGGCTCGGACATGTCGCTGAAGGCGTCGTCGAGCATGTCCAGGTCTTCCCCGGCCACCGGGGCGTCCTCGCCCGTGTCGACGGCGATCTCCTCCGAGCCGAAGTCCGTCGCGGGCTCCTCACCCAGGGAGTCCAGCGTGAGGCTCTCGTCCTCCACCACCTCGTTGCTGACAGGCGGCTCCGGGAAGCCGATGACGCCGCCCACGCGGTCGATGAGCGCGTCCGTGTCCACCGGCTTCGCCACGTACTCGTCCGCGCGCGCCTTCAGCTTGCTGTGCGCCGCGAAGCCGTCCGGGCTGCCGATGATGACGATGGGGACCGTCTTCAGCTCGTCGTCCTTCTTCAGCTTGCCGCAGATGAGGTAGCCGTTCTGTCCCGCGGACAGGTCCACCGCGAGCACCACGAGGTCCGGCCGCTCACGGCGGATCAGCTCCACGCTGCCCTTGCCGTCGCCCGTCGTCTGCGCGGAGAAGCCCCGCGCCTCCAGGGCCTGCTGCAGGTTGGTGGCGAGGGTGGCGTCGCTTTCGACGATCAGGATTCGCTTGGACATGAAGGGACGGCCATCCTGGGGGTGCGGCGCGCGGTGTTTCACCGCGAGAGACAGCAGCGGCGGCGCGCGAGAGTGAAGACGCCGTCGAGGCTATCGGCCATGTGTGGGACCGTCAATCTTCACACCGGGCGCAACGCCCGGTATTCAGTTGAGCAGCCGACCACCCGAGCCCCCGCTATCCGAGGGCTTCAGGGCTGTAGCGAGACAGGCTGCACGCTCACCGCGGGCTTCATCTGCGCGGGGCGCACGAGCCCGTTCGAGCGGTGCTCCTGATCCCGCAGCATCTGCAGGATGGCGGCGTCGTCCAGGTCCGTCACCAGCTCGTAGGTGACGTCCTGATCACGCCACGTCACGACGTTGTACGCCTGGCTCGAGTCCACGGCGACGTTCTCCACCGTGGGGCCCTCGTCCTTGATCACCCGCTGCCCTGTCGCCGGATAGACGAACACGCCGATGTTGCGCTTGGGCTCGTTGGTGAGGCGGGGCTGCGTCTCGTAGCTGACGTATACGACTTCCTGGCCGTTGAGCGTGGAGAAGCGCGCGCCCACGGGCTGCGCCTGCTGGAGGCGGGGCAGGGTGATGCGGTGCTCCACCTTGTCGTTGAACCACGCTTCGATCTGCTCCGGCGTGCCCGCGACGAACTCCAGGGGCCGCTGGCGCGTGTGGCGCTGCACGGCCTCCAGGATGGTGGCCTTCTGCGCCTTGCCGGACTGATACATCATCCAGCCGCCGCTCACCGTCACCACCACCAGGGCCATGGCCCCGGCGCGCAGCCACTGGCTCACCTGCGCGCGGCGGTGCTCGCGGTGCAGGCCGGACTGGATGCCCGCGCGCAGCGACGCCGGCGCGCGCGTGCCCTGGGCGGAGATGGAGTGCTTCGCCGCGCGGCGAAGCGTCTGACGAAGCTGCATCTCCTCGTCCACGCGCGCGACACACGCGGCGCAGCCTTCGAGATGCGACTCCACGTCGTGGCGTTCCTCGGGCTGGAATTCACCGTCGAGGTACGGATACAGCAACCGCTCGAGTTCCTGGCAGGTCATGGGCGCTCGATGAGGTGGGCGGAGGGACTGCGACGCCCCTCCAACCTCTTTCTAGCCTGCCTTCTTCCGGCGCCGGAACTCTTCCAGATCCGCGGGAGCCTGCGCCGGCTCACCGTCGTGCCGGAATACGCCCTGGCCCTCCGCGTACTCGCGCAGCGTCTTCTGCAAGAGCTTGCGGCCGCGGAAGAGGCGGCTCATCACGGTGCCCACGGGGCACTCGAGGATCTCCGCGATCTCCTTGTAGGAGAACTCCTGGAGGTCCGCGAGGATGACCACCAGCCGGAAGTCGATGGGCAGCGAGTCGATGGCGCGCAGCACGTCGTCCGACAGGAGCCGGTCGAAGAAGTACTGCTCCGGGTTGGCCGCGAAGTCCGTCGCGTCCCGGCTCACGAAGCGCTCATGCACCGCCTCGCGCTCCACGCCCTCCACCACCGTGCGCTCCTTCACCTTGCGGCGATAGCGGTTGATGAAGGTGTTCGTGAGGATCTTGAAGAGCCAGGCCTTGATGTTGGTCCCGCGCTCGAACTTGTCGAAGAAGCGGTAGGCCCGCATGCAGGTGTCCTGCACCAGGTCCTCGGCGTCGCGCTCGTTCTTGGTCAACCGGAGCGCCGCCGAATACAGCGGGTCCAGGTGTGCGAGCGCCAGCTCTTCGAATTCCTGCTTCGTCCGGTTGGGTTGCCTGAAGTCCAGCATCATGCTCCCGCCTTCCAGGGGCCCGAAATGATTGGGGAATGCGTCGCCTGCCTAACGGTCAATCTATGCACCGGAACAGACGGGTCAACAACGCTTTCCCCTGCCGCGCCGCCCGCATGCCCGCTTCTGGAGTGCGGAGACGCTCGGCGGGATCATTTATTCCACAGGGTGGGAACCGGACAGGACACCCGTACAACCGTCCCCTCCAGGCAACCGCTACATCACTTCTTGCCGCTGAGTGCGTCCATCAGGGGCACATAGTCGTACCCCATGTCCTTGGCGACGGCCTCGTAGGTGATGTGGCCGTTGTAGGTGTTGATGGCGCGCTGGAGGGCGCGGTCGGACTTCACGGCCTCCACCAGGCCCAGGTCCGCGATCTTCCGCGAGTAGGGGCGGGTGGTGTTGGTGAGCGCGAAGGTGGACGTCTGGGGCACCGCGCCGGGCATGTTCGCCACGCAGTAGTGGACGACGTCGCTCACGGTGAAGGTGGGGTTGTCGTGCGTGGTGGGCTTGCAGGTCTCGATGCAGCCGCCCTGGTCCACCGCCACGTCGACGACGACGGAGCCGGGCTCCATCTCGCCGATGAGCTCACGCGACACCAGCTTCGGGGCCTTGCCGCCGGGGATGAGCACCGCGCCGACGACGAGGTCCGACTCGCGCACGGTGCGCGAGATGGACTCCGTGTCAGACGCCAGCGTCTGCGCGCGGCCGAGGAACACGTCGTCCAGGTAGGTGAGGCGCTCCAGGTTCACGTCCAGGATGGTCACTTCCGCGCCCATGCCGACGGCGACCTTGGCAGCGCACAGGCCCACCACGCCACCGCCGATGACGGCCACGCGGCCGCGGCGCACGCCGGGCACGCCGCCCAGCAGGATGCCCTTGCCGCCGTGGGCCTTCTCCAGGCACGCGGCGCCCACCTGGATGGCCATCTTGCCGGCCACCTCGGACATGGGCTTGAGCAGCGGGAGGCTGCCGTCGTCCAGCTGGAGCGTCTCGTAGGCGACCGCGGTCACCTTCTTCTTGATCAGCGTCTTGGTCAGCTCCGGATCCACGCCGGCCAGGTGGAAGTACGTGTAGACGATCTGCCCGGGCTGCATGCGCTCGTACTCCGGCGCGATGGGCTCCTTCACCTTCACGATCATCTCCGCGCGCTTCCACACCTCATCCGCGCTGCTGATGATCTGCGCACCGACGCGCTGGTACTCCGAATCCGGGATGCCGGAGCCGACGCCGGCGTTCGTCTCGACCAGCACCGTGTGCCCCGCCATGGTGAGCGCGCGCACGCCCGCAGGCACCATGCCGACACGGTACTCGCGGGTTTTGATCTCCTTGGGGACTCCGACGATCACGACTGCCTCCGACGAATGGGGGACTGCCTGGAAAACGTGGCGGACCCATAGACCAGGGCATGAGCGCTTTCAAGGCGCGCTCTGGCGTGGAAACGGGCCGGCCGTGATGGGCCTCATTCATCCATCCATATGACGCGAGGCGTTGGACGCAGGGCGGCCCACCCGTGTTAGTTAACAGTGCATGACGCACGCGCCGAAACTGCTCTTCGCCGACCCCAAGGGCCGGGTCATGGAGCATCCCTACCTCATCGCCACCCTGCGCAGCGGCGAGGAGCTGGTGCCCCCGCAGGACAAGCCCATCGCCCTGCCAGCGGCCGGGCGCCTGGTGCACCTGCCTGGCCGCCTGCCCGTGGGCCTCAACCCGGACTCCGGTGAGCTGGAGCTGGTGCGCGAGATGAAGGTGGGCGGAAAGACCTTCGTGCCCAATGCCGTGGGCGCGCTCTTGCCCCCCGGCTACACGCGCACGTTCCTGCCCGGAGAGGTGAAGGGCAGCGGGCCGGTGCTGCCGCAGTGGGCGTACACGGCGGCGGCGTGGGGAGAGAAGGGGCCGCTCGCGTGGGCCATCCACACCGACCGGCGCTCGCACTGGGAGCCGGAGGCGTACTCCACGCCGGAGCTCAAGGGCCTGGTGTCCGCGCACATGAAGCGCTTCCCGGACAGCCGCGTGCTCAAGCAGCTGAAGACGTGCGCGCTTCTGTACCGGTGCTTCACGTCGCAGAACATCTTCTATGCGCGCGACGAGGGCGCCATCCCCGCGTCGGTGATGTGCAACGCGCGCTGCGTGGGCTGCATCTCGGATCAGCCCGCGGACGGCCCGCCGGCCTCGCACGAGCGCATGGATGACGGCCCCTCCGCGGAGGAGATGGCGGCCATCGGCCTGTACCACCTGGAGCACGCGCCGGGCCGCACCATGGTGAGCTTCGGCCAGGGCTGCGAAGGCGAGCCGCTCACGCGCTGGAAGTTCATCGCGGAGTCCATCCGCCTGATGCGCGCGAAGACGGACAAGGGCTCCATCAACATCAACACCAACGCCAGCCTCACGCACGGGCTCAAGGCCCTGCTGGACGCGGGGCTGGACGCCGTGCGCGTGTCGCTCAACTCCGCGTCCAAGGGGCTCTACGAGGCCTACTACAAGCCGGTGAAGTACGGCTGGGAGGACGTGGAGGCCTCCATCGCGCTGGCCCGCGAGCGGGGCGCGTACCTGGCGCTCAACCTGCTCCTGTTCCCCGGCGTCACCGACCGCGAGGGCGAAGTCCAGGCGCTGGAGAACCTGGTGCGCAAGTACCGCGTGGACCAGGTGCAGACGCGCTCCTTGTGCATTGATCCGCTCCAGTACCTGGAGGTCGCGCGCGGCGTGGGCGCGGGCGGCGAGCCGGTGGGCATCCGCACGCTGCTCCAGCGGCTGAAGGCGGCGCGGCCGGGGCTCATCATCGGCAACTTCGCGCGCGGCCTGGACGAGCGGGAGAACGCCGCGGGCTCACCGGAGGTTTGACCGTCCGGGAGGGAAGGGCTACGCAGGACGGCATGTCCGCTTCCTCCTTCCGTTCCGCGTTCCGCCTCGCCGTCTTCTGTCTCTCCTCCGGCGCCGTCCTCGGTGCGTGCAGCAAGGCGCCCGAGGAGCCGGAGTTCGACCACGGCCTGAAGAAGCCGCTCGTGCGCAAGCTGCGCGAGGAGCTGGCGGAGACGCCGTGCGACAAGGCGAAGGCGCAGCAGCTGGCGCAGCTGCTCCTGGACACCGGCGACATGAAGGGCCTCACCCGCGTGACGGACACGTTCGGTGAGAAGTGCGGCCCCAACATCGTCCTGCTCCAGCTGGCGTACACGGCCAACGCGCGCGCCGGAGAGAAGGAGCTGGCGCTGAAGGCGGCCACCGCGCTCGTCACGGCGCAGCCGGACAACGCGAGCTACCACGTGTGGCGCGGCCTCTCGCTGGAGGCGCTGGGGCGAACCGAGGAGACCGCGGCGGCGCTGCAGAAGGCCTTCGACCTTCAGCCCGGCCAGCGTCCCATCCTCAACTCGCTGGTGAAGACCTACGACGCGCTGGGCAAGCCCTGCGAGGCGCTGGCCGCGTACCAGCGCTTCGTGGAGAACGCGAAGCCCTCCGAGGCGAAGTCCGCGGAGGTGCAGGAGCAGCTGCAGGAGCGGGCCGCCAAGACGAGCTGCCCGGCCCAGGAGACCGCGGCGCCCGATGCGTCCGTGACGCCCGAGGCGGCGGCGAAGCCCTGAGGCGCGCGGCGACTACTCGGCGCCAGGGGGCATCAGCTCCTTGGCGACGAGGTTGCCCATCACGGCGTCCTTGGGGATGTAGCCGTCGGCGCCGGCCTCGCGGCAGATGCGCTGGAGCTCCTCGACGTTCTCACCGGAGCACAGCAGCACCTTGATGCCCTTGAAGAGGCTGTTGCTCTTGATGAAGCGGCAGAACTGTTCGCCGTTCACGTTGGGCATGCGCACGTCCAGCAGCACCAGGTCCGGGCGCGTCTGCTTCTTCAGGATGATCTTCGTGGCCTTGTCCGCGGTGTCCGCGACGTGGACCTCGAAGCCCTTGGAGACCAGGTCCGCTTCGATGATCCGCGCGGTCATCTCACTGTCGTCCACGATGAGGATGCGCGGCTTGCGCCCCCCGGCGGCCATCGGCGCCTTGGGGAGTCCGCCGGAACCCGTGGCGGGTGCGGCCGGAGCCGCAGCGGGAGCAGGGGCGGCGGGGGCCGCGGC
>NZ_RAVY01000292.1:0-8691 GCF_003611625.1 Corallococcus sp. CA054B | reverse complement strand
AGGGGGACGCACCTTGCGCGAACACCGGCCCGGACAGGCCAGCGCTCAGGAGCGCAAGAAGACGGAAGGTGGCGGATGCGACGCGCACGGTACGACCTCGGAAGGCGGCTCTGCCCGACGGCACGAGGTCATACCACCCTTTGCCGGGGGCTGCCCGGTGGGGGCCAGCCCGCCGGGCGGGGAAGCAGGCGGACTGTCAACCGCCCTTGCGCAGCTCGGTGAGGACCAGCTTGGCCACGGCCTTGAGCGTGTCGAACACGCCCACGCCCGTGGGCGCCACGGCCTGGTACTCCGGGATGTTCCGCGGGTTGAGCGCCTTGCGCATCTCCTCCACGGTCACCGCGTTGGGCAGGTCGCGCTTGTTGTACTGCACGACGTACGGAATCTTGTTCAGGTCGTAGCCCTGCTCCGCCAGGTTGATGCGCAGGTTCTCCAACGACTCCATGTTGGCTTCCATGCGCTCAATCTGGCTGTCGGCGACGAACACCACGCCGTCCACGCCCTTGAGGATGAGCTTGCGGCTGGCGTCGTAGAACACCTGGCCAGGCACCGTGTAGAGGTGGAAGCGCGTCTTGAAGCCGCGGATCTCACCGAGCGACAGCGGGAGGAAGTCGAAGAAGAGCGTGCGGTCCGTCTCCGTGGAGAGGGAGATGAGCTTGCCCTTCGTGTCCGCCGCGGTCTTGTTGTAGATGTACTGAAGGTTGGTCGTCTTCCCGCAGAGGCCCGGCCCGTAATAGACAATCTTGCAGTTGATTTCGCGGGATGAGTAATTGATGAAGGACATGGCTTCCCGGGTTACTCGCTGAAGAGGTTGTCGATATCGTCGTCGGAGATCTCGGCGAACGGCGAACCGGCTCCGGGGCTGTCGGTCTTCTTCACGAGGCTTTCGAAGATCTTCGTCAGCTCGTCGCTGGCCTTCTTGATGCGCAGGCGCACCAGACCCAGGCTCGTGCGGTTGTCGAAGATGACGACCAGCACCACGCGGCTGCCCACGATGGTCATGTAGAGGCTGTCCTTCGCCCCTTCATGGAACTGGTTGGGGAACTCGTTCTCCCCAATGAGCTTCGCGAGTCCGCCCATGGCGGCCACGTTGCCGGCCGTCAGCGACGCGAGCGACGTGGTGTCGATGTTCTGCGTCTGGCCGGCCGAGGAGATGAGCTGGCCGTTCTTGTCGACGAGGAAGACCACCTTCGCGTTCGCGTCCTTGGTGAGCCGGTCGCAAACGGCGTTGATCTTGGTGAACTCCTCTTCGTACATCACCAGTTGCGTGCCCATGGGCGTATGCGCTCCTCAGCGTTCGCTCGCCCCGCGCACGGCGGCGCTCCGATGTTTCTGGAGTGAATCCCGGAGGTTAGACGAGGCGCTACCGACCGCCGTCATGCTTAGCAAAGCAGTTCCACTCCAGCAAGAAGCCAGCCGTGATCCGCGCCGCTTCTTGAAGGAATGACGGGTTCGCGGGTTGGGACACCTGCCCCTCTTCTCTATACTCTCCCGGGCCTTGCGCCGCCCGAGCCCCCTCACCGACATCCTCCCCCGCCTCGTCGTCCTCGTCCTGGCGCTCGCCTGTACCGGGGCCGCCCATGCGCAGGCCCCCGAGTCCGAGCGCGCCTCGCTGCGCCTTCGCTACGGGCTGTCCTCCCGCCAGGGTGAGCAGGTGGATGTAGGGCCCGGGCTCACCTACGGCGGTCTGACGCCGAACGACGTGGCGCTGACGTTGATGGGCTGGGCGGGCGAGTACCTGGGGGGCCAGGTGGATCTCCAGCGCGAGGCCTTCGAGCTGCGGGACGCGTCGTCGCGCGTGACGGGCGGCAGCCTGGTGCGCGGCTCGCTGGGGCCTCGCGGGCGCCTGTCGCTGGGGCCGGTGCGGCTGGAGCTGGGCGCGGGCTATGGCTTCGCGCAGCTGCCGCTGTTCGGCGGGTTCACCTACGCGCCGGTGTTGCAGCGGGGCGTGCGGCACGCGGCGCTGATTTCAGGCCGGGTGCTGGTGGCGCTGCCGGCGCGGCTTCAGTTGGAGGCGCGAGGCGAGGTGCCGCTGACGCTCTCCGCGCACGCGGCGGACGGGCTGAAGGCGTCGTCGTCCGGCTATGTGGTGGGCGCGGCGCTCTCGTATCCGGTGGTGCACCGGGACGGCTGGACGGGGCGCGTGCTCCTGGACGTGCAGCAGGTGCACGACACGATGGAGCTGGAGGACAGCGGCCTGCGCTCCGAGCAGCGGATGCGCCGCATTGGCCTGGGCTTCGAGGTGGCACTGGGCAGTGTGGGCCGGACGTCCGGGCCCGTGGGCCCGCGCCAGTCCTTCGTCGCGCTGAGCGTGGTGGACGCGGAGACGGGCGCGCCGCTTCCGGGGGCGCACGTGCGAGTGCCCTCCTTGAAGACGCCGGGCACGAGCGAGGAGCTGGTCGCGGACGCGCAGGGACAGCTGAGGGTGCTGCTCCCCGAAGGCGCGCAGTCCGCGCAGGCGAGCGTGGACGGCTATGAGGACGCGACGGCGGTCGCCACCGTCAGCGGTGATGCGACGGAGAGCGCGCCGGTCCAGCTCCGCCTGAGCAAGAAGGCGCCGAAGACGGGTTCCCTCAAGCTGAAGGTGGTGCAGGGCAAGAACAGCGCGCCGGTTCCGGACGTGCAGGTGGTTTCGGGCACCGCGCAGCTGCGCACGGACAAGGCCGGCGAGGTGCTGCTGGAGGGGCTGGAGCCGGGGCCCGTGGCCATTGCGATGTCCGCGCCGGGCTTCCGCCCCACGGAAGAAGCCGCGGTGGTGGTGGCGGGGCAGACGTCGGAGCTGGTGGTGGTGCTGTCGCAGGAGCGCAAGGGCGAGCAGGCCACGCTGGTGGGCCAGGTGCGAAGTGCTCGCAGCGGCCAGCCGCTGGTGGCGACGGTGACGATTTCCCAGGCCAAGGTGCGCACGCGCACGGACAAGAGCGGCACCTTCACCGCGCGCGTCCGCGGCGGCACGTACCGCATCACCCTGTCCGCGCCCGGGCACCGGACCCAGACGAAGATGGTCACCGTGCGCGAAGGCGAGCAGGCGATTCTCAACGTTGATCTGTTCCCGAGGGGCCGGTGAGTCGCGCGGCAGTGCCGCGACGCGCCCGTCCGTCGTCGTCGAGGTTTCAGTGAGTCCTGTCCGCATCCTGGCGCTGTCGCTGCTCGTCCTCCTCTCCGGCTGCTCGGGGTGTGAACGCGAGGAGGCGCCGAAACCTCCGCCAGTGGTGGAGGTGGACGCGGGGGCCGTCGTTACCATCGGCCGCCTGGAAGGGCTGTCCGGCGACGTGCGCCTGGAGCGCGGCGGCAAGGTGGGCCCGGCGGTGGAAGGGCCCCTGCTCGCGGGCGACGCGGTGGAGACCGGTGAGAGCGGATCCGCGACGGTGCGCTTCCCGGGCGACCGGACGGTGGAGGTGGGCAGCGAGGGCCGGTTCGCGGTGGGCTCGGACGCGACGGGCATCGTGATGAAGGTGGAGCGCGGCATCGTGTTGTCGCGCGTGCCAGCGGGAGGGAAGGCCGACAGCGCGGGCTCCAAGGTGACGTTGAACATCCTCACCCCCTTCGGCCTCACGCGCGTGGGGCCGGATCCGTCGGAGGTGAAGGTCGCGGTGGCGGAGGACTCGGCGCGGGTGGAGGTGAAGCTGGGCGCCATCGAGCTGGTCTCCAAGGACGGCAAGACGCTGCGCGCCGCGCAGGGCGACGCGGTGGACCTGACCCGCGAGCGCGCGCAGGTGACCCCCGCGGCCCCGCGCGTCGTGGAGCTGGCGCCCATCCCGGTGACGGTGCGCGCGACCTCGGGCGTCGCGGAGGTGAAGGCGAAGGACACGGGCCGCTGGCGCAAGGTGCGCCGCGAGGGCGAGGTGCTGGCCTTTGGCGACGGCGTGCGGACGAAGGGCGGCGAGGCGGTGCTGTCCCTCAAGGACAGCGGCACGGTGCTGACGCTCGCTCCAGGCGCGGAGGCGGTGCTGGAGAGCGCGGGACAGCAGGGCACCGTCGATGAGGCGCGCGTCAACCTGCTCCAGGGCCTGCTGGCCGTGCAGCTCGCCATGGGACGCGAGAGCCGCGTGGTGCTGCCGGGGATGACGGTGGAGTCCGGCGGAGGCGCGAGGCTGGAGATCCGCCGCACCGACGCAGGCATGCAGGTGGCGGCGCACACGGGCGACGTGACGCTGCGGCGGGGCGAGGCGCGGCAGGCGCTGCGCGCGGGCGAGCGCGCCACGGTGGGCACGGACGGCAACGCGAAGGTGGAGCCGCTGGAGGAGGCGGTGGTCGCGGTGGGCCCGGGCGACGGCACGGAGGTCTTCCATCGGGGGCTTTCGGAGGTGGCGCTCACCTGGGAGGGCGAGGGCGACGCGGTGGTGGAGGCGGCGCAGGACGCGGCCTTCAAGCGCCCGGTGCTCTGGGGGCGCGTGCACCGCGCCTCCGTCAACGTGTCCGCGCTGGCGAAGGGCACGCTGTACTGGCGGGCACGCAAGGAGGACGGCACGCAGGTGGCGGCGGGCAGCATCCGCTTCGCGCCGGAGTCCCCCACCAGCTCGCTGGCGCGCGTGCGCAACGTGGTGCCGGAGGGGCCGGAGAAGACGACCATCTTCTACCAGGACAAGCCTCCGGCGGTGACGTTCACCTACGGCGAGGAACCGCAGGCCCGTAGCTATCGCGTGGCGGTGTACAAGGCGGGCTCGCTGGCGACGCCGGTGGTGCAGCGCACGGTGTCGGAGCCGCGCGCGGCGCTGGATGCGGGACAGTTGGGCGAGGGCAGCTACCTGTGGTCCGTCACGCCGCTGTCGCAGGCGGGCGCGCCCCTCAAGGGCGGGCGGATGAACAAGCTGGAGCTCGTCTATGACAACTCGGTGGTGGGGCTG
Source organism: Corallococcus sp. CA054B (assembly GCF_003611625.1). Classification (NCBI taxonomy): domain Bacteria; kingdom Pseudomonadati; phylum Myxococcota; class Myxococcia; order Myxococcales; family Myxococcaceae; genus Corallococcus; species Corallococcus sp. CA054B. The sequence goes on along the minus strand of NZ_RAVY01000292.1, from coordinate 3,847 downwards.
GTGGTGGACAGCCCGCGCCAGGGTGTGCCGGCGGCGGAGAAGGTGCGGGCCTCAGGCGTGGCGCCCGTGAATGCCCGCCTGTCCATCAACGGACGGGACGTGCCCTTGGACGCCAAGCACCGCTTCGATACATGGGTGGCCCCCATGGGAATGCCCCCCCTGCTGGTGTTTAAGATGACGCGTCCCGGTGCCCCGGACGTACTCACGGTGCGCACCCTGAAACCGCGAGGACCTTGAGGGATGGCACAGACCCACGTTCCCATTCCGGATCCCGCCGGCGCATCCCCCGCCACGCTTCTGCAGCCCTACGGGCAGTACGTGCTCGTGCGCAAGCTGGCCGAGGGTGGCATGGCGGAGATCTTCCTCGCCAAGCTGCTGGGCGCGGACGGCTTCGAGCGCAACGTGGTGCTCAAGCGGATGCTGCCGACGCTGTCGGCCATCCCCGACTTCGTGGAGATGTTCCGCGACGAGGCACGGCTGGCGGCGAAGCTGTCGCATCCGCACATCGTGCAGATCCACGAGCTGGGCTTCACGGACGGCTGCTACTACATCTGCATGGAGTACCTCGCGGGCGAGGACTTCTCCACGACGCTGCGGCTCGCGGGCCGGCGCCGCCAGTACGTGCCGCTGCCGGTGGTGATGCGGGTGCTCATCGACGCGGCGCGAGGCCTGCACTTCGCGCACACCTTCACCAACGAGCAGGGCCAGCCGCTGCACGTGGTGCACCGGGACGTGTCGCCGTCCAACCTGTACGTGACGTACCAGGGTCAGGTGAAGGTGCTGGACTTCGGCATCGCCAAGGCCGAGTCGCGCCTGGTCCAGACGCGCACGGGCGTGGTGAAGGGCAAGTACATCTACATGGCGCCGGAGCAGGCGCAGGGGAAGGAGGTCGACCACCGCGCGGACGTCTTCTCCCTGGGGGTCAGCCTCTACGAGGCCGTCACGCACGTGCGGCCCTTCTCCCGTGAGAACGACCTGGCGGTGCTCAACGCGCTCCTGCAGGGCGAGTTCGAGAAGCCGCGCGCGCTGAGGGCGGACCTGCCGGAGGGCCTGGAGGCCATCATCCTCAAGGCCATGGCGTTCAAGCCGGAGGACCGGTACGCGACGTCGGAAGAGTTCGCGGATGCGCTGGAGCGCTTCGCGGCGGAGTTCCAGGGCGGCGCCGCGAGCGCCCCGACGCTGGGCACGTTCCTGCGCAACCACTTCGGCGAGGAGCGCGTCACGGAGAAGACGCGCATCCCCACGCTGGCCACGCTCACCGCCGCGCGGCCGACGGACCCGGAGTTCGCGGCGATTGCTTCGCCCGTCTCCGGCGCTGGGACGAACGCGTACGGGCCGCAGGTGTCCCGTCCGAGCAGCACGGGCGTGAGGGCGCTGACGGCGCAGAACAAGGCGGCCCCCGTGCAGGCGCAGGCGCCCGAGCCGGAGGTCGTGCCGAGCGCGCCTGTGGCGAAGCCCGCGTCCCGGCGCTGGCTCATGGGTGTGGTGGGTGGCCTGGGCCTGGTGGCCGCGGGAGTGGCGTTCGTCGTCGCGCGGCCCGGTGGCACCCCGGCGAACGTTCCGACTCCGCCTCCGGTGCAGCAGGCCGTCGTGCCCGTGGCGAATGGGACTCCGGGCGCGCAGGCTCCCGCGGTCGCGGCTCAGGGCACGCAGGGGCAGGGGACTCCAGCCCAGGGGCCTGAAGGCACCGCGCCCGGAGACATTCAGGGCACCGTGCAGGACGGCACGCCGGGCGGTGACGCGGTGGCGACGTCCGTGACGGATTCGCCCCATGTGGACGACGGGGCGGAGGACACGCCCCACCGCAAGGTGACGAAGAAGCCAGCGGCGAAGGAGCCCGTGTCGCTGGGCATCGATGACATCCAGCGCGTGGTGTCCGGCGGCCGCTCGAAAATCACGGGCTGCTTCGAGCGCTACAAGTCCGACCTGCCGGCGGCCTCGGGCGAGGTGCAGGTGGAGCTCACCATCGTGTCGTCCGGCAAGGTGCGCGCGGGCACGCGCGGGCCGCTGGCGTCCACGGCGGTGGGCCGCTGCCTGGAGTCGCAGGCCCAGAGCCTGCGCTTCCCGGTGCACCGCGACCAGGAGGTCACGGTGTTGATGCCGTTCTCATGGAAGGTGACGCAGTAGCCTGCGTCGTCACAGGTCGCGGCGGGCGGACAGCGCCTTGGCGAGCGTGGCCTGGTCCGCGAACTCCAGGTCGCCGCCCATGGGCAGGCCCTGGGCGATGCGCGTCACCCGCAGGCCCATCGGCTTGAGCAGGCGCGTGAGGTAGAGCGCGGTGGCTTCACCCTCGATGTCCGGGTTGGTGGCGAGGATGATCTCCTCCACCCGGCTGTCGTTGAGGCGGTGCAGCAGCTCCTTGATGCGCAGCTGCTCCGGGCCCACGCCTTCCAGCGGGGACAGCACGCCGTGCAGCACGTGGTAGCGGCCCTTGAACTCGCGGGTGCGCTCCAGCGCCATCAGGTCGGAGTAGGTCTCCACCACGCACAGGGCGCGCTCGTCGCGGCGGTTGTCGCGACAGAAGCCGCACAGCTCCGAGTCGGTGAGGGAGAAACAGCGCACGCACAGGTGCACCTTCTCCTTCACCTCGCGGATGGCCTGCGAGAGGTCGACGGCGAACTCGCCCGGCGCCCGCAGGATGTGGAACGCGAGGCGCTGGGCGGTCTTCTCACCAATGCCCGGCAGCTTCGCGAGCTGGGCGACCAGGCGATTCAGCGGATCGGGGGTCATCCGTCTTTAATTAATGCCGGGGATCTTCACGCCGCCGGAGATCTTCGCCAGCTCGGCGTTCATGTGCTGACGGCTGTTCGCCAGGGCAGCGTTCACGGCGGCGGTGACGAGGTCCTCGAGCATCCCCGGGTCGTTGGGGTCGATGGCGCTCTTGTCGATCTTGATGCTGCGGATCTCCTGCACGCAGTTGGCGACGACCGTCACGAGGCCCTCGCCGGACTTCGCCTCGACGGTCTCTTCCGCCAGCTGCTTCTTCCGCTCCTCGATCTTCTCGGTGAGCTTGTTCGCCTGCCGGATGAAGTAGTTCAGGTCGATGCCGGGCATGTGCTTCCTCGGTCCCCGGTCGTGGGAGCGCGGGGCCGCCATGGCGCCGCTCGGAGCAGGGACGTTGCCGCGCACCCTAGCGGGGCCGCGCGGCGTTGTCAGTCGTCAGGAGCAGCAGGGACGTCCGGGAGGTTGGCCGGTGGCCGCTCGGGCTCATAGACCTGGATGTGCTCGATTTCGCCGCCCAGCATCTTGAGGATGGCCCGCACGGACGCGTGGGAGCGCACCTTGCCCTCGGTGCTCTTCTCGTGGGTGTTGCGGGTCTGGGTGTCCACCTCGGAGAGGCTCAGCCCCATGCCGCCCGGGAGGGCGTCCTGCGTCTGGGGCACGTCCATGATGGTGAGCTTCACGGCCCGGCCGAAGTGCGACGCGAGCGCCGCGTCCACGGTGGCCTTGCCCCCGGGTGACACCACGGCGGCCTTGTGGAAGGCGGCGGAGGGCGGGAAGCCCAGGACGATTTCGCCCGCCTTCATGGACTGGAGGCGGCCGTTGGCGAGCGCCGTGCCATGGCGCACGGACGTGGACTTCACGGTCTCCACGGCGGCGCGCCAGCGCTCGGGCAGGGAGCGGTTGGGGTTGTCGCGGCTGGTGGCGACGGGCGCCATCGCGGGCGGTGGCTCGGGTTCCGGCGGCTCCGGTTCCGGGGCGGCGGGCTCCGCGACGGGGATGCACTCGCCGGAGGCACAGCCTTCGGCGGAGCCCTCTTCCGGGAACATGCGCTCGTCCGCGTCCTCGTCGCCGTGGGGCGGAGCCACGGGCTCCGGCTTGCGCATGTTGGTGATGCGCACGGTGG
>NZ_RAVY01000291.1:0-8777 GCF_003611625.1 Corallococcus sp. CA054B | reverse complement strand
TCCGCCGCCCTCGCCGCCAAGGACCCGCGCTGCGCCGGCAAGCCCGCCGCCCGCGCCGCCCGCTTCTCCGACACCGCCCTGAAGGGCACCTCCGCCGCGGAGCGTTACGCCGCCTACGTCCAGGCCTGTGCACTGGATGACGTGGTGGCCCTCACCCAGACGCTCGTCCGCTTCAAGACCGTGAGCAGCGAAGCCCCCGCCGCGAAGAACCCGGAGATCGCCGCCATGGGCCGCGCCCTGGAGGCCTGGGCGAAGCAGCACGGCTTCGGCTTCCGCACCGTGGGAGAGAACGACGTCTTCGAGCTGTCCTGGGGTGAGGGCGAGCCGCTCTTGGGGCTCGTGTTCCACGGCGACGTCGTCCCCGCGCCCGCCCATGAGTGGAAGCGCGCGCCCTTCAAGCCGGTGGTGGAGAAGGGCCGCCTGTATGGCCGCGGCGTGGAGGACGACAAGGGGCCCATCGCTTCCGGGCTCGTCGCGCTGGCCATGGCGAAGGACCTGGGCCTCAAGCCCCAGGGCAAGGTGCTGATCATCATCGGCAACGGGGAGGAGAGCGACTGGAACGGGATGAAGCACTACGCGGACACGCAGCCCAAGCCCACGCACGTCATCTCCGTGGACTCCGGCTACCCGGTGATGGCCGCGCAGTCCGGCTTCGTCGCGTGGACGTTGGAGGCGCCCGTGGGCGCGGCCCTCGCCACGCCGAAGGAGGGCACCGTCGCGCGCGCCGTGGACGTGAGCGCGGGCGAGTTCCTCACCCAGGTGCCCGGCACCGCCACGCTGAAGCTCGCGCCCGTGAAGGGCCAGACGCCGGAGACGGTGCTCGCCGCCGTGAAGGCCGCCATCGCCCAGGAGTCCTCCGCGCGCAAGGACCTGAAGGCCGACGCGAAGCGCGAGGGTAACACCGTGGTGCTCACCACCCATGGCGTGGCGGTGCACTCGTCCGTCGCGGACGAGGGCCACAACGCGCTCTGGGATGTGTCCGCCGTGGCCTCGCGTCTGTCATTGGAGGACAACGGCATCGCGACGCTCCTGCGCGTGGTGGCGAAGCGCTTCGACGGCGACCACCACGGCGAGAAGCTGGGCTTGAAGTACCAGGATACGCTGATGGGCCCGCTGCTCGTGGCGCCCACCGTGCTGCGCGTGAAGGACGGCGCCGTGTCCCTGGGCGTCAACATGCGCCGGCCGCAGGGGCAGGACGCGGCGGCCTTCAACGCGTCGCTGGACGCCGCCGCGAAGCGCGTGGGCGAGGACTCCGGTGGCCAGGTGAAGGAGGGCGCCGGCCGCTACCTGGGCGACCCGCACGTGGCGGACACGTCCGGCCCGCTGGTGAAGACGCTGATGGACATCTACCAGCGGCAGCGAAAGGCGCCGGACGCGGTGCCCGGCTCCATCCGCGGCGGCACCTACGCGCGGCTCTTTCCTCGCGCCGTGGACTTCGGGCCCGCGTTCCCCAACGAGCCCTACACCGGCCACGCCCCGGATGAATCCATCGCGCTGGAGACGCTGGACCTGAGCACGCGCATGCTCGCGGAGGCCGTGCACACGCTCGCCATCGCGCCCGCATCCGAGGTGAAGGCCACGCCGTGACGGCGGCTCACGGCGTGAGGTAGCCCATGGGGGGCGGGACGCGGGGCCAGCGCACGGTGAAGGTCGTGCCGTCCCCGGTGGCGGTCTCCACGCGGACGCTGCCCCGGTGCATCTGGACGATCTCACTCACGATGTAGAGCCCCAGCCCCAGGCTGCGGGGTTTGTTGCCCTGCTCCGACCTGTTCGACTGCTTGAACGGGTCGAACAGGCGCGGCAGCAGCTCCGGCGGGATGGGGTCGCCCTCGTTGCGCACCTCCATCACCACGTCCACGGCCTCTCCCCGGAGCGTGGTGACGATGGGCGTGTCATTCGTCGCGTGTTGCAGCGCGTTCACCACCAGGTTGCCCAGCACCTGCGTCACCCGGTCCGGGTCCCAGTCCCCCCACAGGTCATCCCCCTGCACCTCCAGCACGAGGGGCCGCTCCGGATACACGACCTGGAGCTCCTCCAGCATGCCCTGGCACAGCTCCTCCATGTTCACGTGCTGGCGCGTCACCGGGATGCCTCCGCCCAGGCGGCTGTGCGCGAAGTCGAGGATGTCGTTGATCATCCGCGTCATCCGCGCGGTGGCCTTGCGGATGCGGTCCACGGAGCGGCGCGCCGTCGTGTCCAGCGCCGGGACCTTCCCCAGCATGAAGGCCGACGCGTTCACCGCGTGCAGGGGGTTGCGCAGGTCGTGGCCCAGGACGGCGATGAGCTCCTCGCGGAAGTCGACGGCCTGCTGGAGCGCGGCCTCCGCGCGCTTGTGGTCGGTGATGTCCACCACCGTCGTTCCCACTCCCAGCAGCACCCCGTCCGGGGTGCGCACCGGGAAGTAGTCCGCGCGCCAGACGCCCACGCGGCCATGCACGGGATCCGGCCCTTCGACGACCGAGCCCTGCACGGGCCGCCCCGTCTCCAGCACCTGCCGCAGGGACTGCTCGATGGACTCCACCGTACCGCCGCGGACCATCTCGCGCAGCGTGTGGCCCCGGTGCGCCTCCACGGAGTGGCCGTTGATGCGCGCCATCATGCCGTTGATGCGCAGGTAGCGCAGGTCCTTGTCCACGAACGAGATGCCCACGGGCGCCGCGTCCAGGAGCGAGTCCAGCAGCGCCAGCGACCGCTCGGCCTCCTTGCGCGCCTGGTGCTCGCGCGCGTGCAGCTCCGCATGGGCGATGTGCGCGGCCGCCCGCTGCGCGACGGCGCGGAAGAGCAGCACGTCCGAGTCGGAGAAGGCGAAGGCCGTGCGCGAGCCCATGTACGCCATGCCCAGGAGCCGCTCGCCGTCCATGAGCGGCAGGCCGTACAGCGCGCGCAGCCCCGCGCGGCGCAGCGGTCCCAGGAGGACGCGCGGATCCGTGGAGGCCGAGCGGACGAAGAAGGGCCGCCGCTCCAGCGCCGCCCGCCCGCTCACGCCCTGGCCCACCGGCACGTGCATGCCCTTCACCTCGTCCGTGCCCATGCCCACCGCGGCGCGCACCACCAGCGCGTCGCCCTCCAGGAGCATCACCGCCGCCGTGTCCACGGTGAGCGCGGACTCCATCTGCCGGGTGAGCAGGCGCTCCAGGAGCGTCTCCATGTCCGGGTCGTCCAGCGTCGCCTCGAACATGCGGTCCAGCGTCTGGAGGATGCGCTGCTTCATGTCCCAGAAGAACGTCATCGTCCGGGTGACCACCTGGTCGAGCGTCTCCTCCAGCCGCGTGAGGTCTCCGGGCCGCAGCCGCTGCTCCAGCGCCTCCAGCCGGTGGAGGATGCAGCGGCGCAGGAGCGCGTACTCCCGCGCCACCTCTCCCAGGTTGAAGCCCGCGTCCAGGCGGGCCGCCGCGTGCGCCGCCTCCAGGCGCTCGTCCAGCGCCTCCAGCCCCAGCTCCGTCGCGTCCGCCAGCGCGGTGAGCAGCTCCGGCATGTGGTCGATGAGCCAGGGCGGGCGGGCGGAGTCCTTCCGGCCCAGGTGCTCGAACACCGCCTGCTGCCAGTCCGCCAGCAGCACGTCGTGGTTCGCGCGCAGGAACTCCGCCGCGGACGGGCGGGGGCCGCGCGCAAGCTCGTCCATGGAGTGTGAATCCGGCTCCTGCATCGCCAGTCTCCCCAGGCCAACGCCCGGTCGCGCCGCTCCTCGCGGAAAGTCTGCGCATGGTGGGCCCGGCGCGCTTCGTCCCTGCATCCAATGAAGGCGGTCGCCCCGAGCCCTCGGCCGCCAGCTCCAGGCCGGGCCCCGGACGCACCGCCCGGCGCGCCGTTCACCTTCGTGCGCTCGGCCGGCCCTGGGGACGTTCGCGCCCCAGGGCATGCGCACGCTCGGGTAGGGTGGCCGTCACAGCATGCGCACCCTCCTGCTCAACCGCTCCGCCGTCGCCCGCAACATCCAGGCGCTCCTGCTCCTGGACGACCTGCGCGAGGCCTTCCGCACCGACGTCCTGGCCCGCACGGTGGCCCCGCAGCGCGTGCGAGCGCCGCTGCACTCGGTGGGCACCGCGATGGTGCTCTTCCCTGGCTGCGTGCCCGGCATCCCCGCGTACACGGTGAAGGTGCACTCGAAGTTCCCCGCGCAGAAGCCCGCCATCCAGGGCGTGGTGCACCTGCACGACCTGGTGACCGGAGGGCTGCTCGCGGTGATGGACTCCGGCCACCTCACCGCCGTGCGCACCGGCGTGGTGGGCGCGCTGGCCGCGGACGTGCTGGCCCGGCCGGACGCGACGCGCGTGGCGGTGATTGGCGCCGGCCGCCAGGGCGTGCTCCAGCTCAAGCAGCTGCGGCTGGTGCGCACGCTCAGCCAGGTGCGCGTCTACGACACCCACATCGCGCACGCGAACGCCTACGCGCAGCGCATGTACCAGGAGCTGAACCTGCCCGTGCGCGTGGAGACGTCCGTGGCGGACGCCGTGGCGGACGCGGACATCGTGGTGACGGCGACGTGGAGCCACCAGCCCTTCCTGCACGCGGGCATGGTGCAGCCGGGCACGCACATCACAGCGCTGGGCGCGGACGAGCCGGGCAAGGCGGAGCTGTCCCAGGACCTGCTCGAGCAGTCGCTGTTCGTCTGCGACCACCGGGGCTTGAGCGTCTCCACGGGCGCGGCGGGCGCGGTGGGGCTCACGGAGGACGCCATCCACGCGGAGCTGGGCGAGGTCCTCGCGGGCCTCAAGCCCGGGCGCACGTCCCAGGACCAGGTGACGGTGTTCGCCGGGGTGGGCCTGCCCTTCCAGGACCTGGCCGCCGCGTGGCACGTGTACCAGGCGGCGACCGGCGACGAGGACGTGCCCACGCTCGACTTCAACGAGTAGCGCGGGGGCGTCCGTGCGTCCGGCCTGCTTCAGGCCTTGGACAGCGTCCGCGCGAGGCGCGTGGCCTCCTCGTGCAGGTCGGTGTCCTCCGCCAGCGGCATGGCGAGCACCTTCTGCACCAGCTCCTTCGCCTTCTGCTCCTGGCCCAGGCGCGCCTGCGCGAGCGCCAGGTTGAGCAGCGGCTCCGGGCGGTCCGGGGCGCGGCGCACGGCCTCCTCCAGCACCGTCACCGCGCGCGGCAGGTGGGTGTTCGCCGGCTCCGCGGGGACGCGCAGGAGCAGCTGGCCCAGGTTGTTCGCCGCGCGCCAGCCATCCGGCGCCAGGCCCATGCCCTGCTCGTACGCGGCGATGGCCTTGTCGTACGCGGGCGGCTCCTGCGACTCGTAGCAGGTGGCCTCCGCCATCTTCAGCGACTCGCTGGCGATGCCCTGCGACGCCATGCTCTGGCACACGTAGCGGGCCTGCTCGACCTGGCCGCGCGCGAGCATCAGCTGCGCCAGGTTCGCCTGGGCATCCGCGTCCTTCGGGCGCTGGGCCGCGAGCGCGGAGGCCGCCTCGTAGGACGTGCGCAGGTCGCGCAGCGCCATGGACAGCACCGTCACGGACGCGAGCAGGCGCGGCTGGTAGGGCACCGCCTTGAGGCCCTGCTCCAGCACCTTGCGCGCGTCCACCAGCTTGTCCTGGGCGGACAGCGCGTGCGACAGGCTCAGGTACGCGGGCACGAAGCGCGGCGCCAGCGTGAGGACGTCGCGCAGGGTGGCGAGGCCGGCGTCCGTCTGGCCGGCCTCCAGCTGCACCTGGCCCAGGCGGTAGCGGAACACCGGGTTCTGGGGCGCGAGCTTCGCGGCCTGGGACAGGGCCTCCAGCGCCTGGGGCGCCTTGTCCTGTTTGATCAGCATCATGCCCTTGCCGAAGTGCGCCTCGGCGCGGTTCGGCTCCACCGCGAGCACGCCCTGGTAGGCCTTGAGGGCGGCGTCCAGCTGGCCCTTCTGGGCGGCGATGTTCGCGCGCACGAGGCCGGTCTCCGCCGTGGCACCCTGGGCCTCCGCCTTGGCGAGCAGGCCCTCCGCCTGGGGCAGCTTGTTCTCCACCAGGGCCAGCTTGGCCATCACCACCAGCGCGTCGCGGTGGTTCGGGGTCTTCGCGAGGAGCTTCTCGGCCTCGGCCTTGGCCTGGGCCACCTGTCCCTGCGCGAGGAGGGTTTCCAGAGAGTTCATGATGGAAAGTGTCCCCCAGGGGGCGGGGGCTGTCGAGCAACGGGGAAAAAGGAAGGGCCTCGCCCGGATGGACGAGGCCCTGGGAAGAGCTTCAGGTGGGAGGCGGCCGGACGCGGCCCGCCGCTACCACTTGCTCAGCACGTCCTTGATGCCCTCACCGACGTTCTTGATGCCCTCGCCGACGTTCTTGATGCCCTCGCCGACGTTCTGCACCGCGTTGCCCACGCCCTCGACGGCGGCCTTGGCGGCGTCGCCCACCTTGCCCACGTCGACGGAGAAGCCGAACTCCAGGCTGGCGCCGATGCCCAGCGCCGCGCCCACGTCGAAGTTGGCGGACAGCTTGCCGTCCTTCAGGCCGACGTTGGCCTCGAACTCCACGCCGATGCCGGCGAAGGCCTCCGCGCCGGCCGTGACGGTCGCGGGACCAATCTCCTGGGTGACCTCCGCGCTGGCGCGAGCGCCGGCGAACGCCTCACCGTGAACGGAGGCGGCGGCCTGGCCGTGCAGCGGATCCAGCACCACCTGGCCCGTGGCGGTCGCCTCGGCGCCCACGTTGCCCTCGGCGCCCCACTCGGAGCGGCCCAGCGCGCTGTCCGCGTGGCCTTCCACGGAGCCGCGCACCAGGTCGGCGCGCACGTCCACGGAGCCCTCGGCGCCAATCTTGCCGTGCAGCGGGTCGATGGAGACGCTGCCCTGCGCCGCCACGTCCGCCGTCAGCACCTGGCCTTCCACCGTGTTGTGGAAGTTGCCGTTCACGTCACCGGAGGTGTGGGAGCCGGAGGCCGCGGTCCAGTTCTTGTTCCACTCGCCCTGGGCCACCGTCTTGTCGAAGCGGCTGGTCTCCAGCTGCTTCTGGATGTCCGTGGTGGTGTTGGGGTTGGCCTTGTTGCTGGTGGTGACGCGGTTGCCCTTCGCGCCGCGGGTCAGGTCAAGGGTCGCCTCGCCCTGCGCCCGGTTCTCCGTGTGGGCCTGGACCTCGCGGCGCGTCTGCGTCCCGTTGGCCGGAGTGGGCTTCGCGGGGTTGCGGAACACGGGGCGGTAGCGGTTGGTCTCGATGGCCATGGAAGGGGGTGCTCCGGCGGGCGCAAGGCGCGGTGGGAAATCTTGTGACTTGAGAGAGTATCGAGCGCCCACCCAAGAAAGTTTCCGCTCCTCTTTTTCTTTCTGATCCGCCCGCGCCCTCAGGGCTCGGATCTCCCGGGAGCCAGGATTCCCTCGGGATCGAACGCCGCCTTCAGCCGCTGGCGCACCTGCGCGGAGTCATCCTTCACGGACGGTGCGGCGTCCTGTGCCTGGAGTCCGGCTCGGGTCAGATAGTACCCGGCGTCCGCCAGCTCGCGGGTGAGGGCGCGGTAGCAGGCCTGGGCGCGGGCGTCCTCGCCGCGGACGTCCCGGTCATAGGCGAGCGCGGTGACCAGGTAGACGCAGCGCGGGGAGTGGGCGAGGAGCGCCAGGTTGGGCTCGAACCCGAAGAGGCGGGGGACGCGGTCGGCGATGTCCGTGGCGCGCTTCGCCTCCGGGCCGGTGAAGGGGACGGCGACGGAGCACCAGATGAAGCCGCAGCGGTCCCGGTCCGGGTGCGGGTCCTCCGGCTTGGGGGTGCGCTTGCGCCAGTAGGTCATGGCGAGGTTGGTTTCGGTGGGGACGCCCTGGAGCGTGCCCTCGCCGAAGGGGGCCACCGGGCCGAAGGACAGGGGACGGAAGGCGCCCTCCACGGCGCGCGCGAGCCGCTTCTCCAAGAGGGAGCCCAGCTCCGCGTCCGGGGCGATGAGGGTGCCGCTGATGGCCCAGCGGCCAAAGCCCTCGCGCAGCTTCTCGCGGGCCCAGTCCGGCAGCGGCGCCCGGCCCACGGAGGGGTAGGGGAACTGCTGGGTGATGCTGTACGCCTTGATGTCGTTCCAGAAGAAGAAGCTGCCCTTGAGCGTGCCGTCCAGGGCCAGGGCCTGGAGCCGGTCCACCATGTCCCAGAGCTGGGCGTCGTCGTTCACGGCGCAGAAGAAGTCGCGCAGCCAGGGCTGCTTGCGCGCCAGCCAGAACGTCATCCGCGTCACCACGCCCAGCGACGACTGGCTGAAGAGGCCATCCAGCACCGGGCCCAGACCCCAGCGGAAGACCGGCGCGGAGCGGGCGCCGGGGAAGCGCGCGTGGCCCGTCTCCACGCGCTCGCCCGTGGGGAGCACGGCCTCCAGCGCGCACACGTTCTGGAAGATGTCCGCGTTGGGGCCGGCCCCGTCGCCGCGCTCCAGCGCGTTGCCCACCATGCTCGCGTCCGGCGAGCCGCCGATGGTGGTGATGAACGTGGAGGAGCCCTTGTCGCGCAGGTACGCGTAGGCCTGGCGGAACGTCACGCCGGGCTCCACGGTGAGGTACGCGAGCTGTTCGTCGTGCGCGAGGATGCGGTTCATGCGCCCCAGGTCCAGGAGCACGCTGCCGTCGCCGGGGGGCACGCGCGAGCCGTAGCCCCAGTTGCGGCCGGCGCTCACCGGGTACACCGGCACGCGGTGCGCGCTCGCGATGCGCAGGCACGCCTGCACCTGCGCCGTGTCCGCCGGCCGCACGATGGCGGGGATGCGCTGGGTGGTGGCGAAGGTGGCCGTTTCCGCGGCCTCCAGCGCTTCGGGGTCCAGGATGACGTGCGCCTCGCCCACGGCCTCCCGCCACGCGGCCAGCGCCGCTTGCAGGTCCGGGGCCTTCCCATCGGTCTCGC
>NZ_RAVY01000290.1:0-8817 GCF_003611625.1 Corallococcus sp. CA054B | reverse complement strand
GATTGGGGATGGGGCAGCGGGAGGGCGCCTACGGGGGTGGGCGCTCTCCCGCATTTTTTGTGCTCAGTGCGCGTCCGCCCAGCTCTTCCCCGCGCCCACGTCCACCTTGAGCGGCACCTTCAGCTCGGCGACGGAGGCCATGCTCTTCACGGCCAGGGCCTTCACGGCCTCCACTTCCGCGTCCGGCGCCTCGAAGAGCAGTTCGTCGTGCACCTGGAGGAGCACGCGCGTCTTCAGCTTCTGCTCGCGGAGCGCGGCGTCCACGGCCAGCATGGCCTTCTTCATCAGGTCCGCGGCGGTGCCCTGGATGGGCATGTTGATGGCGGCGCGCTCGGCGGCCTGGGCCACCGCCCGGTTCTTGGAGAGCAGGTCCCCCATCAGGCGGCGGCGACCGTAGAGGGTCTCCACGTAGCCCACCTTGCGCGCCTTCTCCACGGTGTCCTCCAGGTATTGGCGGATGCCCGCGTACCGGATGAAGTACCGCTCGATGACGTCGCGCGCGTTCTCCTGGGAGATGCCCAGGCGAGTGGACAGGCCGTGCGCGGACAGGCCGTACGCGATGCCGAAGTTCACCATCTTCGCCACGCGGCGCTGCTCGCGGTCCACGTCCTTGGGGTCCACGCCGAAGACTTCCGCCGCCGTGCGGCTGTGGATGTCCTCGTCGTTGCGGAAGGCATCGATGAGGACCGGGTCCTCCGCGATGTGCGCCAGGAGCCGCAACTCAATCTGCGAGTAGTCCGCGCTCACCAGCTGGTGCCCCGCGTCCGCCACGAAGGCGCGGCGGATCTCGCGCCCCAGCTCCGAGCGGACGGGGATGTTCTGCAGGTTCGGGTCGGACGAGGACAGCCGGCCCGTGGCGGTGGCCGCCTGGTGGTACGTGGTGTGGATGCGCCCGTCCTTCGCCACCAGCGTGGGCAGCGTGTCCAGGTAGGTGCTCTTGAGCTTGGACAGGCCCCGGTACTCGATGAGCGCGCGCGCGAGCACGCTGTTGTGCTCCTCCGCCAGCTTCTCCAGCACCTCCTGGTCCGTGGACGGGCCCGTCTTGCCGCGCTTGAGGATGGGCAGCTTCTGCTCCTCGTAGAGCACCTGCGCCAGCTGCGGGTTGGAGCCCAGGTTGAAGACGTGGCCCGCGGCCTGGTGGCACTCGGCCTCCTTCGCCTTCACCTCCACGTCCACGCGCTCGGAGGTGCGGCCCAGCTCCGCCACGTCCAGCTTCACGCCCTCGCGCTCCATGCGCGCGAGCACGGGCAACAGCGGCAGCTCCAGCGTGCGGGCCAGCTCCGAGAGCCCGCCCAGCTCCAGCTCCTTCCACAGCTCCGGCGCCATCCTTCGCGCCGCGTCCGCGCGCACCGCGTACGCCCCGGCCACCTCTTCCGGCCCGTGGTCCGCGAGCGGCCGCCCCTTCTTGCCGCCCACGGACGCGGGCAGCGCCGGCAGCTCCGAGCGCAGCCGCTCCCGCGCCAGGTCCTCCAGCGCGTGCTCCCGGCGCGACGGGTTGAGCAGGTAGCTGAGCAGCTCCACGTCGTCGTGCGCGCCCTCCAGCGTCAGCCCTTCGCTGGCCAGCACCAGCGTGAGCGCCTTGAGGTCGTGGCCGCCCTTCTTCACCGCCGCGTCCGCGATGACGTCCTTCATCACCGCGGTGAAGGCCGCCACCGGCACCTGCGTGGCGCCCAGCTGCTGGTGCCTCAGCGGCACGTAGCGCGTGGAGCCGTCCGGCAGCGCCACGCCCAGGCCCACCAGCGGCGCCGCGAAGGGCATGCCCTCGAAGGCGGGCACCAGGGTGAGGGCCCCCGCGGCCTTCGCCGCGTCCGCCAGCGCCTTCAGCTCCGCCTCGGTGGTGACCAGAGTGGTGGTGGTCACGAGCGGCGCCACGTCCGGCCGGGCCGGGGCCTCCTCCGCGGGCAGGTCGCGCAGGAGCGCGAAGAACTCCAGCTCCGTGAACAAGTCCCGCGCGCGCGTGGCGTCCGGCGCGCGGCGGACCAGGTCGTCCAGCTTCACGCCCAGGGGCAGCCCGGTGTTGAAGGTGACGAGCTGCTTGGCGCGCGTCAGGCTCTCGCGGTGGGACTCCAGCGCCGCGCGGATCTTCGGCTTCTTCACTTCCTCCACGCGCGCGAGCAGCGTCTCCACGTCGCCGAACTGGTGGAGCAGCTCCACCGCCGTCTTGTCGCCCACGCCGGGCACCTTGGCGACGTTGTCCACCGCGTCGCCCACCAGGGCCAGGAAGTCGCGCACCTGGCTGGGCAGGATGCCCATCTTCTCCTGCACGTCCGCGATGCCGATGCGCTTGTTCTTCGCGGGGTCGAAGAGGGTGATGTCCTCGTCGACGATCTGCATGAAGTCCTTGTCGCTGGTGACGACCAGGACCTGGAAGCCCTCCGCCTTGGCCTGCATCGCCAGCGTGCCGATGACGTCGTCCGCCTCCCAGCCCTCCGCGTCCAGCGAGGACAGGTTCAGCACGTCCCCCACCTTGCGGATGAGCGGGAACTGGGGCGTCAGGTCCTCCGGCGGCGCCTTGCGGTTCGCCTTGTACGTGGGGTCGATCTTCTGACGCTCCACGCGGCCGGACTTGTCGAACGCCAGCGCCACGTGCGTGGGCTTCAGCTCCTGCAGGGCCTTGAGCACCATGCGGGTGAAGCCCAGCACCGCGTTGGTCGGCACCCCCTTGCTCGTCGTGAGCGGGGGGATGGCGTGATAGGCGCGGAAGATGAAGCCAGAGGCGTCGAAGAGCGCCAGGCGGCGCTCGGAGCGCGGGGGGCTGGTGTCGGCCATCCCCCGTCCCTAGCGCGCCTACCGCTGTCTGTCCACGAAGCCCCGCACCGGAGCGCCGCTCAGCGGCACTTCATCTCGGCCTTCTTCGCGACCATCTGCTCGGCGATGCCGTCACCCGGCACGGCGTAGTCCTCCACCGCCTGGAAGTCCGAGCAGCCGCCCACGCTGTTCAACGCGTTCTGCGCCTGCGTGGAGCAGAAGGCCACCACGCGGTTCAGGTTCGTGTTGCCCTTGTAGAAGTCGAAGCCCATCTTCCAGATGCGGCAGCCGCGGCGGCGATCCTCGCGGTCGGCGAAGTGCTTGCCACGCTGGTAGGCGGCGGTCGCCAGGTCCTGGAACATGTTCTTCCGGTAGAAGGACAGGTGCGACTCCGCCAGCTCCGCCATGATGCGCTTGTCCGTCGCCAGCGCTTCCTTGAACGGCGCCACCGCGCGCTCGGGGTCCTCGTTGGTGATCAAGCTCTGGCCCGTCTTGAAGAGCTGATCCACGTTGGACACGTCGCGGATGAGGTCGTCCGCCAGCTGGTGGAACTGCGCCTGGTCTTCCTTCGAGCGCAGCTTCTGCAGCGTCGCCATCGCCTCGCTGCCGCGGCCGGTCCAGTAGTCCATCATCGCCGCCTGGACGAGCTTCGGGGCGTAGCGCTTGGTGAACATGGCGCGCACCTCGCTGGCCTGATCCACGCCCAGCCCGTCCTCCTGGAGGATGGCGGACACGGGGCACGTCCACGGCGCGGCGTCGCGCTCCACGCGCTTCCGGGCCACCAGGAACTTCACGAACATGGCGTCCTTGGGGCGCCACTCGTTCTTGCGCAGGCCGCCCTCCAGGCGGAGCGTCTGGCCGATGGGCGGCTCCAGGTCCTCCTTGCTCTGCTTCTGGCACCACACTTCCATGTACTGCTGGCAGCGCTGGACCGCGGGGCCCCACTGCGAGTTGTTGAGGTAGCGATTGCAGTCGAACTTCGCGCGCTCCACGAACTGCTCGGCCGTCTCCTTCGCCTTGGAGCGGGCGCGGCGGAAGTACTCGCTCTCCTTCGGAATCTTGCGCAGGTACTCCAGGGCGTCCTTCTCGCGGTTGAGCTCGATGGCCTTCTTCGCGGCCTCGAAGTTGTCGAAGGCCTCCTTCTCCAGCTTGATGCGCCGCACGAGGGTGTTCGCCTCGGCGTTGATGGGGTCCATGTCCAGCGCCTGCTCGCACGCCTTTTCGGCGCGGCCCCAGTCGGGAGCCCCCGTCTCATTGGAGGAGTAGGAGCGGCACTCGCTGAGGAACTCCTGCACCTGCTGCGCGGGATCCATCGGCGCGGCGGGCCCCGTCTTCTGCGCCTTCTGCGGAGTCCCGATGGAGGACTTCACCACCGCCGCCACCGCCAGCAGCGCCACCACGCCGCCCGCGACCACCAGCAACTTGCGCTTCTTGTCCGCCTCGGGCGCTGCCCGGCCGCCACGACGGGGCGGCGCCGCGCCCGTGCCCGGACGGCGCGCGGGCGTGTCGGAGGCCTCGAAGGTCATCTCCACCACGCCGAACTGGAGGACGTCCCCGGGCTGCAGGTCGACGAACTCCTCGCCCAGCAATTCGCCGTTGAGCAGGGTGCCGTTGGCGCTGCCCAGGTCGCGCGCGAGCACGCCCGAGCCCTCGCGCTTCACCTCCGCGTGCTTCCGGCTCACGGAGTCGTCATCCAGGATGACCGCCGCCGGAGGAGCCCGGCCCACCAGCAACGTGCCGTGGATGGGATAGGACTTGCCCGCCCACGGCCCCGTCATGCCCTTGAGCACCGGACCCGAAGTCGCGCCCGCCGCCGCGTCACCCGCCCCCGCCCGCGACGGCGTGGAGCGCGCGGGCCGCCTCGCCAGCGCGCCCTCGGGCTTCGCGGCCCCGTTCTGCGTGGCCTTGGCGCGGATGCTGGGCATGGCGCGCGTGCCCTTCACGGGCGCGTCCGACAGCGTCGCGGGATCGCCGGGCGGAGGCGTCGCCGCGCGGCGGCCGCTGGTGCTCCGGGCACTGCCCTTGAGCTTCAGCTCGTAGTCGCCCAGCAGCACCTGCGAGGCCGGCGTCAGCGCCGTGGGCCCCTCGATGCGCTCGCCGTCCACGAAGGTGCCGTTCTGGCTGCCTCCGTCCTCCACGTAGACGGTGCCGCCCTCCACGTAGACGCGCGCGTGCTGCCGCGACACGCCGCCTTCCGTGAGGACCAGGTCATTGCCCTGCTGGCGGCCGATCTTCAGCTCGCCCGCGATCTCGTGCTCGTGCTCAGTGCCGTCAGGGTGACGGACGACCAGGGTAGGCATGGGCGCGTCAGTCCTCGCGGAAGATGCTCATGTTCACGGGGATGCCCTTGCGCTGGAGCTCGTCGTAGAACTTCGGGACGAAGCCCGACGCCACGTAGCGTCCGCGGACCTTGTGGTCCTCCGTGAAGCCGTCCTGCTTGTAATAGAAGATGTCCTGCAGGGTCACGATGTCGACCTCCATGCCGGACACCTCGGTGATGAAGCAGATCTTGCGAGAGCCGTCGGAGAAGCGCGTCTGCTGCACGATGAGGTGCACGGCGCTGGCGATCTGCTCGCGGATGGCCTTCACCGGCAGCTCCATGCCGGACATGAGCACCATCGTCTCCAGCCGGGCAATCGCGTCGCGCGGCGTGTTCGCGTGCAGCGTGGTGAGCGAACCGTCGTGGCCGGTGTTCATGGCCTGGAGCATGTCCAGCGTCTCACCGGAGCGGCACTCGCCCACCACGATGCGGTCCGGCCGCATGCGCAGGCAGTTCTTCACCAGCTCGCGGATGGTGATGGCGCCCTTGCCTTCCAGGTTGGGCGGGCGGCTCTCCAGCTGCACCCAGTGGTCCTGCGGCAGCTGAAGCTCCGCCGCGTCCTCCACCGTGATGATGCGCTCACCCTCCGGGATGAACGAGCTGATGATGTTCAGCGTCGTCGTCTTCCCGGAGCCCGTGCCGCCGGAGATGACGATGTTGCGCCGGGCCGTCACGCACATCTCCAGGAACTCGGCCATCTGCGCGGTGACGGTCTTGTACTTGATGAGGTCCTGGATCTTCAGCGCGTCCTTCTTGAACTTGCGGATGGTGATGCAGGGACCCTTGAGCGCCAGCGGCGGGATGATGGCGTTCACGCGGCTGCCGTCCTTGAGGCGCGCGTCCACCAGCGGGCTGGACTCGTCGATGCGGCGGCCAATGGGCGCCACGATGCGCTCGATGACGCCGAGCACCGCCTGGTTGGAGGAGAACGTCTTCTCCGACAGGGTCAGCTTGCCCTTGCGCTCGATGTAGATCTGGTTGGCGTGGTTCACCATGATCTCGCTGATCTCTTCCGACGCGAGGAACGCTTCCAGGGGCCCCAGGCCCAGCGCCTCGTTGATGACGTCGGTGAGCAGCTCCTCCCGGTCCACGTCCCCGGGAAGCTCCTGGTCCGCCTCCATCTGGTCGATGATGTCCCGGATGGCCTTTTCGGTGCGGCGCCAGAGCTCCTCGTCCCCGAGCCGGTCCATGTCCATGCGGCGCAGGTCCAGGTACTCGATGAGCCGGTCGTGGATCTCCTTCTGAAGCCGCGAGTAGCGCTCCAGCCGGGGGTCCACCTTGCGCTTGTTCTTCGCCATGGCCGCGGCCATGGACGCGGGCATGCGGCTGGGAGCCGCGGGGGCGGGCGCGGGCTCCTCTTCCTCGTAGGGCTCCTCTTCTTCGTAGGCCTCTTCCTCGTAGGCCTCCTCGCCCTGCTCCTCGTCGTAGCCCTCGTCGACGGGCTCTTCCTCCAGCGGCTCCACGTTGAGGATGTAGTCGCCGATGGAGACCTGGTCGGTGGGCTTGAGCACCATGGGACCGGCGATCTTCTTGCCGTTCACGAAGGTGCCGTTCGTGGACTTCATGTCCACGATGATGAAGCGACCGTCCTTCTCGACGATGCGGGAGTGGGTCTTGGAGACGTTCCCCTTGGCGAGCACGATGTCGTTGCCAGCAATCCGGCCGATCGTGATCTCGTTCTTCGGGTACTCCCGCTGCTCCGAACCGCCACCCTTCTCCGTCAGCGTGATGAGAAACATGGGGCGGGATGCTACCAAGCCCTCCTACGACCTCAAAGACTCCTGCGACGCTCGCCCGCCTGCTGCCCGGAAACGGACGGGCCGGCACCCTCCCCCTCTGAAGCAGGGATGGGGCCGGCCCGGATCCAACGTGACGGCGAGGAAGGCCGTCAGTCGAAGATGTTGAAGTTCACCTCGGAGCGGGCCTGCTTGTAGCGGGTCTTCACGTCCTCGATGATGCTGCGGACCTTGTCCGAGTCCGGGTTCACGATGCGCGGGGTGACGAAGATCACCAGCTCGCGCTTGGTGGAGTCGAACGCGCGGTTCTTGAACAGCTCGCCCACGATGGGGATGTGACCCAGGCCGGGCAGCTTCGCGACGGCCTTCTGCTCGTCGTGGCTGAACACGCCGGACAGCACGATGGTTTCACCGTGGCGCACGGTGACGTTCGTCTTGACCTTGCGGGTGCGGAAGCCGGGGATGGCGGACGAACCACCGAAGGACACGGACACGGAGGTGTCGATTTCAGAGGCCTCGGCCTCCACTTCCGTCTGGATGTTGCCGTTGCGGTCCGCGGTGGGGCGGATGTTCAGGATGACGCCGTAGGGCTTGTACTCCACCGTGAACTGCGTGTTGGTGATGAGGGGGATGGGCACCTCGCCGCCGGCGAGGAACTCCGCCTTCTCACCGCTGGCGCACACCAGCTTGGGCTGCGCCAGCAGGCGGCCGTAGCCGTCGTTGGCCTGGAAGCCGATGCTCAGGTCGGAGCCGCCCGTCGCGCCCAGCACCAGGTTGGAGATGGCGTCGCCGGAGGGGATGAGCGCCTTGTTCAGCGTCGCGGTGGCGGTCAGCGTGCCGGTGATGTCCGTGGGGTACTTGATGCCGTAGCGGTCGCGGCTGTTGCGGCGGATTTCGACGAACTGGACCTCGGAGAGGATCATCCGCTTGATGCCGACGACGAGCAGGTTCTCCACCTTCTCACCGATGGCCTTGGTGATGAGCTCCGCCTTCTGGAGGTCCTGCTGGCTCTCCACGGAGCCCTCCAGGAAGATGGTCGCGCCCACCACGTTGGCCTGCACGTTCTTCAGGCCCGCCTTCTGGAAGGCCGCGTTCAGGTTCTGCGCGACGAGCTTCTTGGCGTTGGGGGCGATCTTCACGAACGACTTCACGTTCGGGTACAGGCTCACCACCTGCTCGATGCGGTCCGCGTCCTGCGTGGTGTAGGCTTGGCCGTCCAGGTAGATGCGGTCGCCCACCATGCGCACGGACACGCCTTCGATTTCACCCAGGAGGCGCTTGATCTCCGAGATGACCTCGTTGGGGTCCTGCTTGCGGACCGTCACCAGGTAGCTGATGCGCTGACCGGAGGACTTCCAGACGAGCAGCGTCGTCTTGCCTTCGGCGTTACCGGTGACGAGCAGCTGGCCGGTGCCGAGCGTCTTCACCTCGGCGATGGACGGATCACCCAGCGCGACGCGGCTGAGGCCGGGAATGGTGAGCACCTTCTGGGTACCCACACCCAGGCTGACGGAGCTGCCCTCCTGGGCCTGGGCAGGGGCGCTGGCCACCACCGTGACGACGGCGCCGAGCGCCAGGGCTTGCGTGAAGCGAGTGAACATCGTGTGAGTCCCCTTCTTGCGTGCGCGCGCCCGGCCTGACGGCGCGCTATCCCAGTTGTTGCTGCCACCACATGGCCCAGAAAGTCCCGAGCGCGATGGAGACGCCGTAGGGGATGTGTCGTACGGGAGCGGGCGAGGTTTCCTCGCGCATCCATTTCATCCGCACCGCCCAGCGACGGGCCACCGCCGCCAGCGTGTCCCAGACGGCCCCCTGCCACAGCAGCGTGACGATGGCTTGCAGCGCGCCCGTCAGCGAGATGAAGGCCGCCGCGGCGAGCACCGTGGGAAAGCCCAGCACGCAGCCCACGCCCGCCATCAGCTTGACGTCACCCCACCCCATGCGCCCGCGCAGCGCGCCCGGCACCAGCAGCAGCGCGAGTCCCGCGCCCGCCAGAAGCCCGCTCACCACCCC
>NZ_RAVY01000028.1:0-65784 GCF_003611625.1 Corallococcus sp. CA054B | reverse complement strand
GCGCAAACCGGTGCTGCTCAAGCGCGGGCTGTCCGCCACGGTGCAGGAGTGGCTCAACGCGGCCGAGTACATCCTGGCGGGCGGCAACGAGCAGGTGATGCTCTGCGAGCGCGGCATCCGCACCTTCGAAACCGCCATGCGCAACACGCTGGACCTGGCCGCGGTGGCGTGGGCGAAGGAGCGCACGCACCTGCCGGTCATCGTGGATCCTTCGCACGCGACGGGCATCCCGTCGCTCATCGCTCCCATGTCGCTGGCGGCAGCGGCCTGCGGGGCGGATGGATTGTTGATTGAAGTCCACCCCCGGCCGGAGCAGGCGTTGTGCGACGGTCAGCAGGCGATGTCGCCCGGGGATTTCGCTACGTTGATGCAACGGCTGCCGGGCGTGCTTGCCGCGGTGGACCGTCACCTTTGGACGCCGGCGGGGCCGGCACAGATCGCGGGGGCGCGATGAGCACCGAAGTCCGTCAGATGTTCTCCTCCATCGCCACGCGTTACGACGTGACGAACGAAGTCCTCTCGCTCGGCATCCACCGGCTGTGGCGGCGCTCGGCGGTGAAGCTCAGCGGCGCGAAGGAAGGCAGCCACGTGCTGGACTGCGCGACCGGCACGGGCGACCTGGCGCTGGCGTTCAAGCGCAAGGTGGGCTCCACGGGCCGAGTGGTGGGCACGGACTTCTGCCCGGAGATGCTGGAGAGCGCGCCGGCCAAGGCGGCCAAGGCCGGCCTGGAGGTGGAGTTCCAGGTGCAGGACGCCATGGCGCTCACCCTGCCGGACAACACCTTCGACGTGGCGTCCATCTCCTTCGGCATCCGCAACGTGGATGATCCGGTGCAGTGCCTGAAGGAGATGGCGCGCGTGGTGCGCCCCGGCGGCCGCGTGGTGGTGCTGGAGTTCGGCCAGCCCACGGGCCCGTACGGCGCGCTGTTCCGCTTCTACAGCAAGACGGTGATGCCGGCGATTGGTGGCCTGCTCACGGGCAACCGCGCGGCGTACCAGTACCTGCCCCGCACCGCCGCGGCCTTCCCCGCCGGCGACCGCTTCCTCTCCTTGATGGACCAGGCCGGCGCCTACTCCGAGCGCGCCGCCCACCCCCTGCTGTTTGGAACCGCCTACGTCTATGTCGGCACCGTCCGTTGAGGCACGACGCCTCCTTGTCTCGCAAGTCGTCGCGTCGGTAGACCCCAGACTCCAGCAGGCGCTCCAGGGGGCCCTTTCGTCCCCGGGGCCCTGCCCCCGCCCCGTGGGCGCGCAGACCGTCGTCATCGCGGGCCACCGCGCGGCCGGCAAGACGCGCCTGCTGCCGCTCGTCTCGAAACTGCTCGGCCGTTCTGGCCTGGACCTGGACGCGGAGCTGGAGCGCCGGCATGGGCGCCCGCTCCGCACCTGGGTCGCGGAGTCCCCCACCACCTTCCGCGCCGCCGAGCGCGAGACGCTGGGCCTGCTGCCCCAAGGCAGCGTGGTGGCGGTGGGCGGCGGCTTCCTGTCGCACCATCCGGAAGCGCTCGCCGGGCACTTCACGCTCGTCGTCCCCGTCACCTTCGACACCTACCGCGAGCGGCTGATGGCGGACACCACTCGCCCGCGGCTGCGCACGGACGTGTCGCTGGAGGAAGAGCTCCACTCGCTGTTCCATGAACGCGAGGCGATGCACGCCCGTGTCCCCACCATCTCCCTGGCGGACTTCCTCCGGGGCTGTCTTGCCCAGGAGCCTGACTGATGGCCACCCGGCGCATCATCACCCTGCCCCCCACCCTCACCGGCGCGGACGCCGTGACCTTCGCGCGCGATGGCCTCAAGCGGGGCGCGGACGTCATCGAGGTGCGGACCGACCTGCATGCTCCCGGCGACATCGACCCGGAGGCGCTCGCCCGCGTGATGCCGCTGCTCGTCTCCGAGCGGGGCAAGCCGCTGCCCGCGCCGTGGATCCAGGCCGCGTGGCGCGTGGACCGCGACGTGGAGCGAGCGCAGGACATGGACGCGCCGCCGGGGAAGCTGCTCGCGTCGCACCACGCGGAAGGGCCGCTGACGACGGCGGAGGCGCTCAAGCGCTGGTCCCGCCCCATTCCGCCGGACGCGCTGGTGAAGCACGTGGAGCCCATGGACGGGCCCGCGCACCTGGACGTGCTGCTGGAAACACAGGCAGCGCTGTCCCAGCGCTTCGGCGCCGAGCGCGTCACCGTGCTGGGCATGGGCCCCGTCGCCATCCCGGCGCGCGCGGTGCTCTCGCGCAGGAACGGCCTGGAGTACGTGGCCATGGGCGGCCCGTGGACGGCGGCCCCGGGACAGCGCCTGCTGGACGACGTGGTGCGCGAACACCGCAAGGCGAAGGACCCGCACGCCTTGCGCCTGGGCATCCTGGGCACGGCCATTCCGCACTCGCGCTCACCGCGCATCCACCGCCAGCCGTTCGACCGCATCGACCTGGCCGAGGACGCGCCGGTGGAGGCGGTGGTGGACGCGATGCTGCCGCACTACGCGGGCTTCGCCGTGACGAGCCCGTTCAAGATGCGGCTCGCGAAGCACACGGGCTCATCCCTGGACGCCATCAACACGCTGGTGCGCCGGGGTTCGCGGTGGGAGTCCTTCAACACCGACACCGAAGGCGCCCGCGCGGTGCTGGAGCGCCTGGGCTCGAAGGACGTGGCGGTGCTGGGCGACGGCGGCTCCACGCAGGCCCTGCGGCTGGTGGCCGCTGAACACGGACTTGCCCTGCGGGTCGTGAAGCGCGCGGAGATTCAAGCCCCGCTGTCCGGGGATTGGGTCTGGACGTGGCCGGACCGCGTGGCCACCCCCGAAAACCTGAGATTCCAAGGGGCACGCGTGGCGGTGATCGCATACGGTGCGCCCGGCCGGCGCGTCGCCGCGGAGATCGTTCGCCGCGGGGGCACCCCTCTCCTGCTAGGTGCGGCGTGGTTCGTCGCCCAGGCCCGGCGGCAGCGACAACTCTGGGAAACGGCGACATGAATACTTTTGGAACCCTCTTCCGGTTGACCACCTTTGGCGAAAGCCATGGCCCCGCGCTGGGCTCCGTCATCGACGGCTGCCCCGCGGGCGTTCCGCTCACGCGCGAGATGATCCAGGCGGCCCTGGACCGCCGGCGTCCCGGGCAGTCCGCCCTGGTGACCCCGCGCAACGAGCCCGACACCGTCGAGATCCTCTCCGGCGTCTTCGAGGACAAGACGCTGGGCACGCCCATCGCGGCCATCGTGCGCAACGCGAACCAGCGCTCGCAGGACTACAACCAGCTGGCCAGCGTGGACCGGCCAGGCCATGCGGACGCCGTGTGGCGCGAGCGCTACAAGCACCGCGACCACCGGGGCGGCGGCCGCACCAGCGGACGTGAGACGCTCTGCCGCGTCATCGGCGGCGCCATCGCGGAGGCGTACCTCGCGCGCGACCTGCCTTCGATCAGCACCGTGGCCTACGTCTCCCAGGTAGGCGAGCTGGTCGCTCCCGTTCCGGCGCCGGGCCTCACCCGCGCCATGGTGGACGCGCACCCCACCCGCTGCCCGGATGAAGCCGTCCGTGAAGAGATGGCCCGTCAGATCCTCGCCGCGAAGGAGGCCGGGGACAGCCTGGGCGGCTCCATCGACGTGCGCGTGGAGGGCCTGCCCGTAGGCCTGGGCGAGCCCATCTTCGGCAAGCTCAAGGCGCTCATCGCGCAGGCGCTGGGCAGCATTGGCGCCGTCACCGGTGTCGTGTGGGGCCCGCCCGACCTGTTTCAGCGCATCGGCCAGCCCGGCACGAAGTTCCACGCCGTGAAGGACGCGTACGGCGGCATCCAGGGTGGGCTCGCCAACGGTGAGCCCATGCAGGTGCGCGCCTTCTTCAAGCCGCCCGCGACGCTGGCGGATCACGCCAAGGGCGGCCGTCACGACCCGTGCATCATGCCCCGCGCCGTCCCGGTGCTGGAGGCCATGGTGTCGCTCGTCATCGCCGACCTCGTCCAGCAACTCAACGCCCGCCCCCACTCCGCATGAGCCCGCTTCCTCCCGGTTCCTACCGCCCCCCCAACGATCGCTGGGGTTCCTTCACGAAGCTCGTCGCCAGGCTGCCCGAGGGCAGCGTCGCCGTGGTGGACCGCACCGTCGCGCGATTCCACCCCACGCTCATCCCCGCCATCGAGGCCCGCAAGCCGCGCGCCATCATCCAGCTGGTCGGCGGTGAGCGCGCCAAGAGCCTCAGCTCCCTCCAGAAGGTGCTCGCGGGCGGCATCACGCTGCCGCGCTCCGGCACGCTCGTCGCCGTGGGCGGTGGCACCGTGGGCGACGTGGCCACCGTGGCCGCGCACCTGCTCAAGCGCGGCGTGCGGCTGCTGCAGGTGCCCACCACGCTGCTCGCGGCGGTGGACAGCAGCCTGGGCGGCAAGGGCGCGGTGGACCTCGTCGTGCGCGGCCGCGTGGTGAAGAACCCCGCGGGCGTCTTCCACTACGCGGATGAGACGTGGCTGTGCCCGGAGCTGTACGCCACGCTGTCCGACGCGCAGGTGCGCGAGGGCTCCATCGAGGCGTGGAAGATGGTCGCGTCGCTGGATGCGTCCCTCTTCAAGCGCTACGTGCGCACGCCGCCGAAGCTGGAGAAGCTGGTGAAGGACGCGCGCGGCCTGAAGGAAGACGTCTGCGCGAAGGACCCGTACGAGCACCAGGGCCTGCGCCGCGTGCTCAACTTCGGCCACACCTTCGGCCACGTGCTGGAGAGCCTGTCGCGCTTCAAGCTGTCGCACGGCGACGCGGTGGGCCTGGGCATCCTCTGGGCCCTGGACGTGGGCCGGCACCTGGGCATCACCCCGGAGCCCGTGGCGCATGACGTGGAGCGCGCGCTGGCCCGGGGCCCGGGCGTGCTCGGCCGAGACCGCGCCGCGGAGATCGCCGGGCGCGCGCCGCTGAAGGACGTGGTCGCGCTGCTGGACGCCGACAAGAAGGCCGGCGCCAACGGCGAGCTGCGCATGGTGCTGCTCACCGCCGTGGGCACCGCCGAAGTCGTGGATGTGATGCCGAAGACGTGGCGGACCCTGTGGCCCGCCTGGACCCGTGGAGCCCGCCCTTGAGCCACGCCTCTCCGAACCGCCTCACCGTCGACCCGAGCGCCTTGAGCGCCTCACCGCTCACCCCGCCCGTGTCGAAGTCGGACGCCCAGCGAGCCCTGGTGTTGGGACACCTCACGGGCGCCTGGCCGCTGCCGTCGGTGCAGGCGGAATCGGACGAGGACCTTCCCGCCGACGTGCGCGTGCTGCGCCGGGGTGTGGAGGCCCTGCGCCTTCCCCCCGGTCCCGTGCGCGACGTGGACTGCGCGGACGGCGGCGCCCCCTTTCGCATCCTCGTCACGCAGGCCGCGGTGACGCCCGGCGCGCGCGTGCGCTTCACCGGCACGCCCCGCCTGGGTGAGCGCCCGCACGGCCCGCTCTTCACGTCGCTGAAGCAGGCCTTGGGCCCCGCGGGCCTGACGCTCACCGAAGGCACCCCGTGGCCGGTGGAGCTGCACGCCCCCCAGGACACCACGAAGCTCGCGCCGGTGTTCCGCGTGCCGGGCGCGCAAAGCAGCCAGTACGCCTCCAGCCTGCTGTTGGG
The DNA here is from genome assembly GCF_003611625.1 of Corallococcus sp. CA054B. NCBI lineage: Bacteria > Pseudomonadati > Myxococcota > Myxococcia > Myxococcales > Myxococcaceae > Corallococcus > Corallococcus sp. CA054B. The sequence goes on along the minus strand of NZ_RAVY01000028.1, from coordinate 60,214 downwards.
CTGCGCGGAGCGCTTCCTCCGGGAGAAGCGCGCGTGGAGCGTGGAGATTGAAGGCACGCTCACCAGCGCCGGCTACATGGACCTCACGGTGGCGTGGCTGCGCCGCTTCGGCTTCACCGTGGAACAGTCCGAAGGTCACTATTCCGTCATGGGTTATCAGGCGCCCGAATCCGTCCCATCACTGCCGGGCGACTGGTCCTCGCTGGGCTACCTGGTGCTCATCGCCTGGCGCACGGGCGGCACGGTGGAGCGCGCGGAGCCCCAGAGCGCCCACCCGGACCAGGCGATCCTCCGGCTGGCCGCTGAAGTGGGCTTGAAGATGCTCCCGTCGGGCGCGCCCAACACGTGGCGTTTCGAGGGTGAAGCCACGGGCGAGCTGCGCGCGACGGGCAAGGAGTGCCCGGACCTGCTGCCCACGCTGGCGGCGCTCGCGTGCGTGCTACCCCGGCCCACCACGCTCAGCGACGTGGGCATCCTGCGGGTCAAGGAGAGCGACCGGCTGGAGGGCATCCGCACGTTGGTGTCTGCCTACGGTGGCACCACGGAACTGTCGGCCGGAGCCGACAGTGAGACGCTCCGCATCCTCCCGCCGAAGGTGAAGCCCGCGCGCTTCGCCATGGACAGCCGGGGTGACCACCGCCTGGCGATGTCAGCGGCCACCCTGTGTGTGCTGTCCGGGGTGCCTCTGGATCTGACGGGGCCGGAGTGCGTGGAGAAGAGCTTCCCGGGCTTCTGGCGGCAGCTCGCGCGGGCCGGCGTCCGCTATTCCTGAGCGGCAGCGCGGACCGGAAACTTCGCCTCTAAGACTTATCGTTCTTTTTTGTTGAAAGCGTCCGCCGCCCTGTGAAATCTCCGCCCATGCCCAAGGACACGCTGACCGTCACCGACAATCGGACCGGGAAGACGTACGAGATCCCGATCGAGAACGGCTGTATCCGCACCCCCGACCTGCGCCAGATCAAGACCGGCAGCGATGACTTCGGTCTGATGGGTTACGACCCCGCGTTCCTGAACACGGCGAATTGTAAGAGCGCCATCACCTTCATCGACGGCGACAAGGGCATCCTCGAGTACCGCGGGTACCCCATCGAGCAGCTCGCGGAGAAGTCCTCCTTCCTGGAGGTGGCCTACCTGCTGCTGAAGGGCGAGCTGCCCACGCAGAAGGAGCTGGAGAACTTCACGTTCAACGTGACCCACCACACGCTGGTGCACGAGAACATCAAGTCCTTCATCGACGGGTTCCGCTACGACGCGCACCCCATGGCGATGCTGGGCTCCACGGTGGCGGCGCTGTCCGCGTTCTACCCGGACGCGAAGAACATCAAGGACGCGCGCAGCCGTGAGATCCAGATCACGCGCCTCATCGCGAAGATGCCCACCCTGGCCGCGTTCTCGTACCGCCACGCCATGGGCCTGCCGTTCGTCTACCCGGACAACGACCTGTCCTACGTCGCCAACTTCCTGGCGATGATCAAGCGCATCGGCACGAGCGCCTTCAAGGTGCACCCCACGCTGGAGAAGGCGCTGGACGTGCTCTTCATCCTGCACGCGGACCACGAGCAGAACTGCTCCACCACGTCCGTGCGCACGGTGGGCTCCTCGCAGGTGGACCCCTACTCCGCGGTCGCCGCGGGCGTGGGCGCGCTCTACGGCCCGCTGCACGGCGGCGCCAACGAGGCGGTCCTCCGCATGCTCCGCGAGATTGGCAGCAAGGCCAACATCCCGGAGTTCATCAAGCAGGTGAAGGGCGGCGAGGGCGAGAAGAAGCTCATGGGCTTCGGCCACCGCGTCTACAAGTCCTACGACCCGCGCGCGAAGGTCATCAAGCGCGTGGCGGACGAGGTCTTCGACGTGACGGGCAAGAACCCGCTGCTGGAGATCGCGCTCGAACTGGAGCGCATCGCGCTCGAGGACGAGTACTTCGTGAAGCGCAAGCTGTACCCGAACGTCGACTTCTACTCGGGCCTCATCTACGAGGCGATGGGCTTCCAGGCGGAGATGTTCCCCGTGCTGTTCGCCATCCCCCGCACGGTGGGCTGGTGCGCGCAGTGGGAGGAGATGGTGACGGACAACGAGCAGAAGATCGCCCGTCCCCGTCAGGTCTTCACCGGCGCCGCGCGCCGCGACTACGTGGCGCAGGACAAGCGCAAGTAGCCACCGGCTGTCACGGCCGCTGAAGCACGAAGGGGCGTAGGACTCGAAGCTCGGGTCCTCCGCCCCTTTCGCTTTCGCGGGGCCCTACCCGTGAGCCGCGGCGCCCCCCGGCTCGCTGTAGAGCGCTTCGATGACGTCCGCGTACTTCTGCTCCACCACCTTGCGGCGCATCTTCATGCTGGGCGTGAGCTCTCCGCCGTCAATGGAGAACTCCCCCGGCAGCACGCGGAAGCGCTTGATGGTCTCGAAGCGCGACAGCTTCGGGTTCACCTCCCGCTCGAACGCTTCCTGCAGGTGTTGCTGGAGCCGCGCGTCCCTCGCCAGTGTGGCCACGTCCTCCGGCCAGCCCTTCTCCCGCGCCAGCTTCCGCACCCGGTCCGGCTCCAGCGTCACCAGCGCCACCAGGTAGTTGCGCCTGTCCCCCACCACCAGCGCGTGCCCCACGGGGGACACGGCCTTGAGCAGCTCTTCGATATTGGCCGGGGACGTCTTCTTGCCGCCGGAGGTGACGATGATCTCCTTCTTGCGCCCGGTGATGCGCAGGAAGCCCTCGGAATCCAGCTGCCCCACGTCACCCGTGTGCAGCCACCCATCCGCCAAGAGCTCCTGCGTGGCCTCCGGGTTGCGGTGGTAGCCCAGACACACGTTGCCGCCCTGGACGAGGATCTCCCCGTCCTCCGCGATGCGCACCTCCACGCCCAGCATGGGGCGGCCCACCGTGCCCAGCCGGGCGCACTCGGCGGTGCTCACCGTGGCGGGGCCGGACACCTCCGTCATGCCCCAGACCTCCAGCAGGACGACGTCGATGGAGGCGAAGAAGTCCAGCACGTCCCGGCCAATGGGCGCCGCGGAGGTGGCGAACAACCTCGCCTTCTCCAGGCCGATGCGCGTCTTCAACGGCTGGAACACCAGCCGCTGGGCCAGCGCGAACTTGGCCTCCATGAACGACGGGACGCGCTCCTGGCTCAGCACGCGCGTGTTGCGCTCCAGCGCCGTGGCGCGGGCCCACTCCACCAGCCGGCGCTTCAGGGGTGGCTGCGCGGCAAGGCCCTCTTCCGCCTTCGTCTTGAACTTCTCCCAGACCCGCGGCACCGCGAAGAAGATGGTGGGGCGCACCTCCGTGAGGTTCTTTCCCAGGGTGTCCAGCGAGTCCGCGAAGTACACCTGCGTGCCCAGGAGCAGCGGGCTGTGCAGGGAGACGATCTGCTCCGCGATGTGTGACAGCGGCAGGTACGACACCAGCCGGTCGTCCTCCATGTCCCGGAAGCCCATGGTGTCGCTCAGCTGCCTGGACGTCCAGGCGAGGTTGCGGTGGCTCAAGGCCACGCCCTTGGGCTGGCCGGTGGTACCGGAGGTGTAGATGAGCGTGGCCAGCGCGTCCGGGTGGAGCGCGTGGACGCCGTCCCAGTACGGGGCTTCATCCGTCTTGGCGCCGGAGGCCAGCACGTCCGCGTAGCGCAGCACGCCCTCGGGCAGCGGCGTGGGCGCGTCCACCACGATGAGGTGCTTGAGCGCGGGCAGCCGCTTCTGGACCTCCAGACCGGTGGCCAGGTGCTTCGCGTTCTCCACCAGGAGGAAGCGCGCCTCGCAGTGGCCCAGGATGTAGACGAGCTGATCCACGCTGCTGGTGGTGTAGAGCCCCACCGGGATGCCGCCCAGGGCCATGGCCCCCAGGTCCGCGACGTGCCACGCCTCGCGGTTGAAGCTCAGGATGCCCAGCGGGTCGCCGTCCCGGAACCCCAGCGCGTACAGCCCCAGGGCGAAGCGCTTGACGCGCTGGGCGTAGTCGAACCACGAGGTGGGGACATAGGCGCCTCCATGGCGGGACCAGAGCGCCGGGCGGTGTTCCAGCCGCGCGGCCTGGTCATGGAGCGCATGCAGCATCGTCTTGGGCAGGTCCATCTGGCGAAACGTAGTGGAAGCTCCCCGCCCGTTCCACGTCCCCCCGTCTCAGGCGTTGACAGCATGTTCACCGGCTTTGTATGCCGCGCCCGACCATGAGCATCGACTTCACCTGCCAGAAGTGCGAGGCCAGCTTCGAGTTGGAAGCCCAGGACCTCATCGAGGGGACGGAAAAGATTGTCTGTCCCCACTGCGACGCGAAGGCGCCCGCCAACCTCTCCGAGGACTTCGTCGCCGCGCTCACGGAGATGCGCGCGCAGATCGCCACCCTGAGCAAGAAGTTCGCGGTGACGATGACGCTCGAAGCCGAGGAGCTCGAGGACGAGCTCGACGACGAGGACGAAGACGACGAGGAGTCCGACGAGGACGAGCTCGACGACGAGGACGAAGACGACGAGGAGTCCGAGGACGACGAGGACTACGACGACGAGGAAACCGAGGACGACCGCTAGTCGCCTCGCGCCCCTTCTTCCCGGCTGCCCGCCCGCCCTCCAACCGGGTGGGCCAGGGCCCGGGGGCCGCTCGCGACGGCGGAGGGGCGGTGCCCTCCCGGTGAAGGGAGAGGTGCGTAGCTTAGGGATGTGAAAACGTCCAACCGCGCCAACTTCTTCGTCGCTCCGTTCACGGCCGTGGTGCTGGCGCTGGGGGGAGCGTTGTTCCTTCCCGCGTTCGGGATCCCCGGCGCCATCGCCGCCTCCGACAAGGCGGAAGGGAAAAAAGAGAAGCCCTGCGTCACCGAGAAGGGCAGCGACCCCAAGGCCTGTTCGGAGCTGGTGGAGCTGGAGGTGAAGGACGTGGTGCCCTTGATGGAGGCGCAGACGCACGCCGTCGTGCTGACCACCAAGGACGGGGAGACGGTGCTCCCCCTGTTCGTGGACGAGGGCGCGGCGGTCTCCATCGCCTTCCGCCTCGCGGAGCGTCCGCCTCCGCAGCCCCTGTCCCAGGACCTGCTGGACGACGTGGTGAACAAGCTGGGTGGCAAGGTCACGGAGGTCCGCATCGACGACCTGCGTGACAACGTCTACTCCGGCCGCGTCTTCCTCCAGCAGGGCAAGAAGGAGCTGGCGCTGGACGCGCGGCCTTCGGACTCCATCGCCATGGCCATGCACAGCCAGGCCCGCATCCGCGTGACGCGCAAGGTGCTGACCCTGGCGGGCATCACCCGCGCGGAGATTGAGGCCCTCCAGAAGCAGCAGGACCTGGGCGTGGGCGGCAGCGGCGGCCTGGGTGAGGAGGACATGGGTCCCCTGCCTCCGCCGCCTCCCATGGGCCCCAGCGCTGGCCACCCGAAGCCTCCCTCGGAGGACATCGGCATGGACCACGCCACGACGCCGCTGATGGAGCCCATGGGCAAGGGCCAGGAGATCGACCTCTAGCCGTCCGCGAAGAAGGCCCGCCCTGGAACGATGAAAGCCCGGCCCCCCCTCCCAAGGTAGCCGGGCTTTCTTCGTCTCAAGCGTCTGAGAGCCACGAATGGCGTGCGCCGGCTCGCGGTAACTTTCCGCCCAGCGCGTGAAGCGAAGAGTTAGTCCTTCGGGCGCAAGCCTGTCAAGACGCCCACCCCGTTGGCGCTAGGATGGGCGGTTCTATGCGCAAGGCGAAGATCATCTGCACGCTGGGTCCGGCTTCGGACTCCAAGGAAGTCATCGAGGGACTGGTGAAGGCGGGCATGAACGTGGCCCGGCTCAACTTCTCTCACGGGACGCACGACGAGCACCGCCAGCGCGTCCAGCGCATCCGCGCGGTGTCGAAGAAGCTGGGCGTGCCGGTGGCCATCCTCCAGGACGTCCAGGGCCCCAAGGTGCGCCTGGGGCGCTTCGAGGGCGGCCAGCTGATGGTCACGGCCGGCGACACGGTGACGGTGACGACGCGCGCGGTGCAGGGCCAGGGGAAGATCATCCCCACCCCGGTGCGCACGCTGCCCCGGGACGTGGAGAAGGGCCACGAGGTGCTGCTGGATGACGGCCGGGTGCGCCTGCGGGTGCTGAAGGTGAGCGGCCAGGACGTGTCCTGCCGCGTGGAGGTGGGCGGGCTGCTCAAGGACCACAAGGGGCTCAACCTGCCCGGCACGGCCATGTCGGTGCCCACGCTGACGGAGAAGGACAAGGTGGACCTGGCGTTCGGCCAGGAGGTGGGCGTGGACTACGTGGCGCTGTCCTTCGTGCGCTCCGCCCAGGACGTGCGCCAGGCGCGGGCGCTGGTGGCGAAGGGCAAGACGCCCATCATCTCCAAGATTGAGAAGCCCCAGGCGGTGGAGAACCTGGACGCCATCGCCAGGGAGTCGGACGGGGTGATGGTGGCCCGCGGCGATCTGGGCGTGGAGCTGCCGCTGGAGCAGCTGCCGGCCATCCAGAAGCGCACCGTGCGCGAGGTCAACCGCATGGGCGGCATCGTCATCGTCGCCACGGAGATGCTGGAGAGCATGGTGCTCAACGCCCGGCCCACGCGCGCGGAGGTGTCGGACGTGGCCAACGCCATCCTCGACGGCGCGGACGCGGTGATGCTCTCCGGCGAGACGGCCGCCGGCCGCTACCCCGTGGACGCGGTGGCCACCATGGCGCGCATCGTGGAGGAGACGGAGCGCACCGGCCTCATCACCCTGCCCCACTCTCCCTTCGAGCGCTCGGAGGACCTGGGCACCGGCGTCGCCGCGGCGGCGGTGGCCGCGTCCCGGCAGCTCAACATCAAGACCATCATCGCGTACACGGAGAGCGGCCACTCCGCGCGGCTCATCTCCGAGTTCCGGCCCGGCGGACGCATCCTCGGCCTGACGCCCAACGCGGACACGGTGAACCGGATGGCGCTGTACTGGGGCGTGACGGGCCACCTGGTGAAGCGCGTCAGCAGCACGGAGGCCATGCTCAAGCAGGTGCGCCGGCTCTGTCAGGAGCTGCGCTTCTGCGAACCCGGCGCCCCCTTCATCCTGGTGGCCGGCGTGCCGCTCAACGTGCCGGGCAACACCAACATGATGAGCATCCACCGCATCTGAAGACAGCCCGCGGTGGAGGCTCGGGGGCAGAAGGCCTACAGGACCTTCTGCTCGAAGTCGTAGAGCTTCTCCACGGACAGCTGGCGGTAGCGCTCCACGTTGAGGGCCCGGCGGGCGCACTCCCACACCAGGTCCTTGGCGGGGCGCTCCGGCTCCTTCTTCTTGCGGCGCTTCACCTCGGCCTTGATGGCCTTGAGGGCCAGCGCCGGGTGGTAGCAGAAGGCGGAGGAGAACAGCAGGTGGCCGCCGAAGGGCACCAGCCGCGCCTCCAGCACGTCCCCTGACTCCAGGCCCGCGATGTGGCGGCGCTCCGTCACGTCGAAGTCCTTGCCGGAGAAGAGCTCGCGCAGGCGCACCATGCCCTTGCCCAGCTTGCGCACCTCGAAGAGGCCGTGGACCGTCTCCGTGAAGCTGCGGAAGGCGTTGGCCTCCTCGGGCGGCGCGGACTTCTGGCGCTCTTCGTACAGCTCCGCGGCCGGCGTCTTGCCCGTGAGCGGCGAGACGCGGTCGTAGAGGTAGTAGTCCAGGAACGACGCCATCCGCAGCTCGAAGAGCTTGTCGTCCTCGAAGACTTCACCGGTGAGGCGGAAGTACTCCGCCTTGGCCTCCAGGAGGTCCGGCTTGCGCGCCTCCGAGCTGCCGAAGGCGATGAGCTGGTCCAGGTACGGCTGGTACGACAACGGGGTCAGCGCGGTGTCCATGGCCGTTGCGAGCTTTCTTCCTACGAACCCGCCATCAGCGTCGCGAAGCGGCTGAACAGGTAGCGCGCGTCGTGAGGGCCGGGCGAAGCCTCGGGGTGGTACTGCACGCTGAAGGCCCGCGCGTCCGGAACGGCCAGGCCCTCCACCGTGCCGTCATTCAGGTTGATGTGCGTGACGACGGCCTTGCCCTTGAGGCTGGCGTCGTCCACCGCGAAGCCGTGGTTCTGCGCGGTGATCTCCACCTTGCCCGTGGTGAGGTCCTTCACGGGCTGGTTGCCGCCGCGGTGGCCGAACTTCATCTTGTACGTCCGGCCGCCCAGGGCCAGCGCCATGATCTGATGCCCCAGGCAGATGCCGAACACCGGCACCTTGCCCAGGAGCGCCGCCACCGTGCGGTCCGCGCCCTTCACCGCGGCCGGGTCGCCCGGGCCGTTGGCCAGGAAGACGCCGTGCGGCTTCTTCGCCAGCACCTGCTCCGCCGTGAAGTGCGACGGCACCACCGTCACGCGGCAGCCCACGTCCACCAGGTACTGGAGCATGGAGCGCTTGAGGCCGTAGTCGTACGCGATGACGTCGTACTTCAGCTCCGGCTCCGGGCGCTTGTCCCCGGGGGCCAGGAACACGTCCGGCGACGGCGTGGTGAAGACGTAGGGCTCCTTGCAGGACACGCCCGTGGCCAGGTCCAGGCCCTCCATGCCCACGGCGGTGCGCGCGCGCTCGGACAGGGCGGCGGCGGACACGTTCTCCGTGGAGATGATGCCCGTCTGCGCGCCGTGCGTGCGCAGGTGGCGCACCAGCCGGCGGGTGTCCACGCCTTCGATGCCCACGCGCCCGTGGCGCGCGAGGTACGCGTCCAGCGTCTCCTGCGAGCGCCAGTTGGAGGGCGTCTTCGTCAGCGAGCGCACCACCATGCCCACCGCGTGCGGCAGCCCCGCCTCTTCATCCGCCGCGTTCGCCCCGATGTTGCCCATCTCCGGGTACGCCATCGTGACGATCTGCCCCACGTACGAGGGATCCGTGAGGATCTCCTGGTAGCCGTACATGGACGTGTTGAAAACCACCTCGCCCACCGTCTCGCCGGAAGCGCCAAAGGCGCGTCCCTCGAACGTGGTGCCATCCGCCAGTGCGAGCACCGCCCGCTTCGTCATCACCGCGACTCCTTGAGCTGACCGTCCTCGAACACACACCGGCCGCCCACCCACGTCTGCGTCACGCGGCCCTTCAGCGTGCGCCCGTGGAAGGGCGTGTTGCGACTGCGGGAATAGAACCGGTGGGCATCCACCGTCCACTCCTCCGAAGGAGACAAAAGAGTGATGTCCGCCGGGGCACCAGGCGCCAGGTGACCGCCCGGCAGGCCGAATACCCTCGCCGGCCCGTCCGACAAGAGCTCCACCGCCCGGCGCGGGGTGAGCACGCCCTCGTGCACCAGCGCCAGCGTGAGCCCCAGGGCCGTCTCCAGCCCGACGATGCCGTTGATGCCCTTCTCGAACTCCACCAGCTTGTCGGACACGCCGTGCGGCGCGTGGTCCGTGGCGATGGCGTCCACCGTGCCGTCCACCAGCGCCTCGCGCAGCGCCTTCACGTCCACGTCGCTGCGCAAGGGCGGCGCCATCTTCGCGTGGGTGTCGTAGTCCCCCACCGCCCGGTCATCCAGGGTGAAGTGGTGCGGCGCCACCTCGCAGGTGACGCGCAGGCCGCGCTGCTTGGCCTCGCGAATGAGCCGCACGCTGCCCTCGCAGGACACGTGCGCCACGTGCAGCCGCCCCTTCGTCTCCTCCAGGAGCACCAGGTCGCGCGCCACCATGGCCACCTCCGCGGAGGACGGAATCCCGCGCAGGCCCAGCCGCGTGGACGTGGCGCCCTCGTGCATGGCGCCGCCGGCGGACAGGGTGAGGTCCTCCTCGTGCACCATCACCGGCACGTCGAACTGGGTGGCGTACTGGAGCACCCGGCGCATCAGGCCCGCGTTCATCACCGGGCGGCCATCGTCGGTGAGGGCCACGCAGCCGGCGCCAATCAGCTCGCCTGCTTCCGACAGCTCCTCGCCCTTGAGCCCCTTGGTGATGGCGCCCGCCGGGTACACGTGGCACAGGCCCGCGTCCCGAGCGCGCGACAGCACCAGCTCCGTGACGAGCGCGCTGTCGTTCACCACCTTGGTGTTGGGCATGGCGACGACGCCGGTGAAGCCGCCCGCCACCGCCGCGCGGCAGCCGGTGAGGACCGTCTCCTTGCCCTCTTCTCCCGGCTCGCGCAGGTGCACGTGCAGGTCGATGAAGCCCGGCACCAGCCACTTGTCCGTGGCGTCCACCACCCGCGCGTCCTTCGGCGCGGGCAGCGGGGCCTCCGACACCTGGGCCACCCGGCCGTCCGTCACGAGCACGTCGCGAACGCCGTCCACGCCATTGCGCGGGTCGATGACGCGCGCCCGCTGGAATAGCACTGGGGTCATGATGCGCACGCCTCCAGGATGGCCCGGCGCACCGCGACGCCGTTGGCCACCTGCTCCAGGATGACGCTGCGAGGCCCGTCCGCCACCACCGGCGACAGCTCCACGCCGCGGTTGATGGGGCCCGGGTGCAGCACGAGGGCGTCCGGCTTCATCCGCTCCGCGCGGGCGGGCGTGATACCGAACAGCCGCGAGTACTCCCGCTGGGACGGCAGGAAGGCTTCCGACATGCGCTCCGTCTGCAGCCTCAGGCACATCACCGCGTCCGCCTGGGGCAGCACGGCGTCCAGCTGATGCGTCACCTCTCCGCCCATCTCCTCCAGCCCTGGCGGCAGGAGGGTGGGCGGACCGCAGAGCACGACCCGGGCCCCCAGCGCCTTCAGGCACAGGAGATTGGAGCGCGCCACGCGGCTGTGCAGCACGTCGCCGACGATGAGCACCGTGCGCCCGTCCAGGCGGCCCCAGCGCTGGCGCAGGGTGAAGGCGTCCAGCAGGGCCTGGGACGGGTGCTCATGCGCGCCGTCGCCCGCGTTCACCACCGCGCACCTCACGTGCCGGGCCACGAGCCCCGGCGCGCCGGAGGAGCGGTGGCGGATGACGATGACCGCCGGCCCCATGGCTTCGATGTTGCGCGCGGTGTCCAGGAGCGTCTCCCCCTTGGACACGGAGGAGCCCGCGTAGCTCCAGTTGAGGACGTCCGCGCCCAGCTTCCGCGCGGCCACCTCGAAGGAGGAGCGCGTCCGGGTGGAGTCCTCGAAGAAGAGGTTCGCCACGACGCGGCCCCGCAGTACGTGCGAGGCATCCGGTCCGCCGGGCAGGTGTGCCTGGGCGCGGTCGAGCAGCGCTTCCAGCTCGTCCCGCCGCCAGCCTGCGATTCCGAGAAGATGTCTCATGGGCCGGGGCCGCCGCGTACCGCGCGCCGCACGTTGCGTCAAGCACGGCGCGTGGTGGCCGTCCGGCCAGCGTCCGTCAGCGCACCGGTTCGAAGAAGCGGTCCACCCGCAGGCCCGTGCCGCCAAACAGGTTGCCCAGCAGGCCGCCCCAGCCGAGCGACAGCCAGACGACCATGGCCTTGCCCTTGATGTGGCCGTAGGGCACGTAGGCGACCTCGGCGCCGCCCGGGCCGCCCAGGTTGTAGCGGCTGTCCGCGCTGTTGTCCCGGTTGTCGCCCATCACGAAGACGCTGTTGGCGGGCACCGTGTAGGGGCCCTCGTGCTCGCGGCCCGGCAGGCGCATGGGGTGCTGGAGCGACGAGTGCACCACGTCGCCCAGGGTCTCCCGGTAGAGCACCTCTTCCTGGTCGAACCAGCGGCCCGTCAGGTCGTCCTGGTTGTGCACCACGAAGTCCGGCGTCACCAGCGTGCGCGGCTGCGGCTCGCCGTTGATCCGCACCACCCCGTCGACGATCTCCACCGTGTCGCCGGGGATGCCGATGACGCGCTTGATGAAGTCCTTGGACTCGTCCACCGGGTTGTTGAAGACGATGACGTCCCCGCGCTTCGGCTCGCGCACGATGCGGAACGGGACGAAGTTCGTGTACGGGATGCGCACCCCGTAGATGAACTTGTTCACAAAGACCTGATCGCCAATCTGCAGCGTGGGCAGCATGGAGCCGGACGGGATGCGGTACGGCTCGATGAGCACCGTGCGGATGACCACCGCGATGAGCAGCGCCTTGCCGAAGCCGCCCAGGAAGTCCCACACGGACTGCTTGCGGTACGCGCCCAGATGCTCCTGGGTGAGCTTCTCCAGCGCCTGCGTCTCCGTGCGCAGCAGCTCCGGGTTGCCCGCCACGGACGCGGACTCCACGCGCAGGGCCTGCTCGGTCAGCTTCTCCGCCACGGCCGGGGTCACCTTCGTCCCCAGGCGCGCGAGGATGCGCTCGTCCTCGGAGATGAGCTCGTGCGCCTCATGGCGCAGCGTGCGCAAGAGCGACTCCTTCCTGGAGGCGCTGCGCCACACCAGCAGCCCGAAGAAGGCCACCACCATCAGCAGGCCGAAGCCCTTCATCAGGGGCTGGGCCCAGGACGCGGTGCCGGGCGCCATCTCAATCAGCGTGACGTACGGGAGGAACGCCAGGCCCACGCCGCACAGCGGGGCCCAGAGGCTGGTGAGCAGCTCGCGCCACATGAGCTGGCGGCGGGCCTTGAGCTGCTCGGGGGTGCGGCGCGCGGCCATGGCCGCTCCCAGCTTCATGGAAGGACTGGCCGTGCTCATGGGGCTTACTGCTCCGTCTTGAGGACCGCGAGGAAGGCTTCCTGCGGAATCTCCACCGTGCCCACCTGCTTCATGCGCTTCTTGCCCTCCTTCTGCTTCTCCAGGAGCTTGCGCTTGCGGCTGATGTCGCCGCCGTAGCACTTGGCAAGGACGTTCTTGCGCATGGCGGAGATCGTCTCGCGGGAGATGATCTTCGCGCCGATGGCGGCCTGGATGGCCACCTCGTACATCTGCTTGGGAATCACTTCCTTGAGCTTCTCGCAGACCTCGCGGCCGCGCAGGTACGCGCGCTCGCGGTGCACGATGACGGAGAGCGCGTCCACCGGCTCCCCGTTGATGAGGATGTCCAGCTTGGCCAGGTCCGCCTCCGCGTAGGCGGACAGCTCGTAGTCCAGGCTCGCGTAGCCGCGCGACACGCTCTTCAGCCGGTCGAAGAAGTCGAACACGACTTCCGCCATGGGCATCTCGTACGTCACCTGCACGCGGGTGCCGCTGGAGCCCAGGTACTTCATGTCCTTCTGCACGCCACGCCGGTCCTGGCACAGCTTCAGGATGGCGCCCAGGTGCTCGTTGGGCACGTGGATGTGACAGGTGAGGATGGGCTCCTCGAACTTCTCGATGTTCTGCGTGGGCGGCAGCTTCGCCGGGTTGTCCACCAGCAGCGTCTCACCCTTGCTGGTGGTGATCCGGTAGACCACCGACGGCGCCGTGGTGATCAGGTTGAGGTTGTACTCGCGCTCCAGGCGCTCCTGGACGATCTCCATGTGGAGCAGGCCCAGGTAGCCGCAGCGGAAGCCGAACCCCAGCGCCGTGGACGACTCCGGCTCGTAGGTGAAGGCGGAGTCGTTCAGCGTCAGCTTCGCCAGCGCGTCGCGCAGGTTCTCGTAGTCCGCGGAGTCCACCGGGAAGATGCCGGAGAACACCATCGGCTTCACTTCCTTGAAGCCCGGGAAAGGCGCCTCCGTGGGGCGTGCCTCCTCCGTCACGGTGTCGCCGACCTTCGCGTCCTGCAGCTCCTTCACGTTGGCGACGAGCACGCCCACCTCGCCCGCCATCAGCTGCTGCACCGGGCGCGAGAACGGGCTGAACACGCCCAACTCCTGCACCTCGAAGACCTTGTTGTTGCTGAACATCTTGATCTTCTGCTTCAGCTTCAGCGTGCCTTCCAGCACGCGCACCAGCGTCACCACGCCCCGGTAGTTGTCGTACCAGGAGTCGAAGACGAGCGCCTTGAGCGGCGCGGTCGGCGAACCCGTGGGCGGCGGCACGCGCTTCACCACCGACTCCAGGATGTCGTGGATGCCGAGCCCCTCCTTCGCGGAGGCCGGCACCGCGACGGACGCGTCGATGCCGATGACGTCCTCAATCTCCCCGCGCGTGCGGTCCACGTCCGCGGAGGGCAGGTCGATCTTGTTGATGACCGGGATGATTTCCAGGTTGTGGTCCAACGCCATGTAGACGTTGGCGAGCGTCTGCGCCTCCACGCCCTGCGTCGCGTCCACGACGAGCAGCGCGCCCTCGCACGCGGCGAGGCTGCGGCTCACCTCGTAGGCGAAGTCCACGTGTCCCGGCGTGTCGATGAGGTTGAGGACGTAGTTCTGGCCGTCCTTGGCGGTGTACGTCATCCGCACGGACTGGGCCTTGATGGTGATGCCCCGCTCTCGCTCGATGTCCATGTTGTCGAGGAACTGGGCCTGCGCCTCACGCTTGGTCAGCGTGCCTGTCTTCTCCAGGAGGCGGTCGGCCAGCGTCGACTTTCCATGGTCGATGTGGGCGATGATGCAGAAGTTGCGGATGTGCGCGTTTTCAGCCGGCATGGTCAGGGCGCTCGTCGGTCGCGAAGCGGGCGTAGGTAACACCGAACCGCCTGAAAATCCACGACCGGCGCACACCTGCCCGCCGGGCACTCCACCCACCTGACGCCCGGCATTCCCTTTGATGCGCCCCCCGGCACCAGGGCCGGAGGGACCTGGGCGGCGACTCAGCCCCGGACGCGGACGGGCCCCGCGACCTGGTCGCGGAAGAACTGGATCGTGTGGCGCAGGCCCTCCGCCAGCTGCACGGTCGGCTCCCAGCCCAGCACCTTCTTCGCGTGCGCCGCGTCGATGCAGGAGCGCAGCTGCTCGCCCGGCTTGCCCGGCGCGTGCGCGGCCTTCAGCGAGCTGCCGCCGGCCTGCGCGATGAGCTCGTAGAGCCGGTTGATGTCCGTCTCCACGCCGGTGCCGATGTTCGCGGCGCCCACGTAGTCGCTCTGGAAGGCCAGGTAGTTGGCGCGGGCCACGTCCGGACCGAAGACGAAGTCACGCGTCTGCTTGCCCTCGCCGAAGATGGTGCAGCCCTGCCCCGCGATGACGCGCTGGCTGAAGATGGCCACCACGCCCGCCTCGCCATGCGGGTTCTGCCGCGGGCCGTACACGTTGGCGTACCGCAGGGCGACGTACGGCAGGCCGTACTGCGCGCGGTAGTAGCCCAGGTACAGCTCGCCCGCCGCCTTGGAGACGCCGTAGGGCGACACCGGCCGCTGGGGGTGGTCCTCCCGGGCCGGGAAGTAGTCCTGCTCGCCGTAGATGGCGCCGCCGGTGGAGCTGAAGATGACCTTCTTCACGCCGGATTGGCGCGCGGCCTCCAGCAGGTTCGTCATGCCGCGGATGTTCACGTCCGCGTCGAAGCCGGGGTCCTCCACGCTGCGGCGCACGTCCATCTGGGCGGCCAGGTGACAGAGAACCTGGGGCTTCTCCGTGCGGATGAGCTCCGCGGCTTCCGGGCTCCGGATGTCGTGCACAGCCAGCCGCACGCGCGGATCCAGGTTCTCCTTCTTGCCGCTCGACAGGTTGTCCAGCGCGATGACCTCATGGCCATTGCGGAGGAACTCATCGCACACGTGCGAGCCGATGAAGCCCGCGCCGCCCGTTACCAGGACTTTCACGCCGTTCTCCCCAGGCCCGGCCGCCACGGGCCCGGGCCGTCTACCTCGCGTTCACTCGCGCGCGGCCAACCTAAGTCCCAGAGGGACGAGCGGCAACCTCTCGGAAGTAGGCGATGGTGTCCCGCAAACCATCCTCCAGCTTCACCTTGGGCTCCCACCCCAGCAGCGTGCGCGCGCGGGTGATGTCCGGCTGACGCTGCTTCGGATCATCCTTGGGCAGCGGGTGGTAGACGATCTGCCTACCTCCACCGGCCGCCTCACGCACGGCCTCCGCGAACTGCTTGATGGTCATCTCGCGCGGGTTGCCGATGTTCACCGGGCCCCGGACGTCCGACAGCACCAGCCGCACCAGGCCGTCCACCAGGTCCTTCACGTAGCAGAACGAGCGCGTCTGGCTGCCGTCCCCGAAGACGCTGAAGTCCTCGCCCTTGAGCGCCTGGCCCACGAAGGCGGGCACCACGCGGCCGTCGTTGAGGCGCATGCGCGGGCCGTAGGTGTTGAAGATGCGCACGATGCGGACGTTCACGCCCCGGCTGCGCTCGTACGCGGCGCTGATGGCCTCCGAGTAGCGCTTGGCCTCGTCGTACACCGAGCGGGGCCCGATGGGATTCACGTTGCCCCAGTAATCCTCCTTCTGGGGGTGCACCAGCGGGTCGCCGTACACTTCCGACGTGGAGGCCATGAGGAACACGGCCTTCTTCTTCTCCGCCAGCTTCAGCGCGTTCTCCGTGCCGATGGAGCCCACGCGCAGCGTCTCGATGGGGAGGTTCGCGTAGTCGATGGGCGACGCGGGCGAGGCCAGGTTGAGGACGAAGTCCACCGGGCCGTCCACCTCCAGCCCCTCGGTGATGTCCTGGTTCACGAACTGGAAGCCCGCGCGCGGCTTGAGCGTGCGGACATTCGCCTCATTGCCCGTGATGAGGTTGTCCACCGCGAGGACGGACTCCGCGCCGTCATCCAGCAGCCGCTCACACAGGTGCGAGCCCACGAATCCGGCCCCACCCAGCACCACCGCCCGCTTGCCACGCATGCTCGTCACGTCACGCCTCGTTCGTCAGGAGAGTTCGTCGAAGGTCGCCTGGCCCGGCAGCTGCGCTTTGTATTTCTCCAGCACCAGGTCGATGCCCTGCCGGATGTATTCGGCCACGGGCACCTTCGTCTTCTGGTTCAGCGCCTTGAGCAGTTCGTTCTGCTCCGGAGTGATGTAGATGGTGGTGCTGACTTTCTTTCGGGCCATGGCGATACGTGAAAATATATGGAATGACGTGGCCTGCGAAAGCACGGAAGTGAAGAGGCGCGAACATGGCGCCCCACCTGCTCGGGAGGCACCTTGGCTTCTAGCAACCGTTTGATTTTCCTGGGCTTCCTGGTTGCTGGCGCGCTCGCGGGCTGCGCCTCCCAGAAGGCCGCGGAGGCCCCTGACGCAGCGCGCAAGCGCCCCGAGGCGGAGGGCGTCCGGGGGAAGCAGGCCCCGGGAGAGACCGTCACGGAGCTGGACGCCAACGGCGATGGCCGCACGGACGTGTGGGAGTACCGGCTCAAGGACGCGCTGGTGCGCAAGGAGCTGGACCTGAACTGGGACGGCCGCGTGGACGTCACCCAGTACCTGGATCCGCAGGGCGCGAAGGTCCGCGAGGTGATGGACCTGGACTACGACGGCAAGGTGGACGCCACGTACCACTACACCGAGGGCAAGCGCACCAAGGGCGAGCGGGACCTGAACGGCGACGGCCGCGCGGACTCGTGGCTGTACTACGAGAACGACACGCTCGTGCGGAAGGAGCGCGACGCGAACCACGATGGCCGGGTGGACTACTGGGAGTACTGGGAGAACGGCCAGGTGGATCGCATTGGCGAGGACCTGGACGGCGACGGCACCGTGGACCAGTGGACCCGCAATCCGAACCCGGCGGCGAAGCCCAAGGAGTGACGTCGGAGGCCCGGCCGGCGCACCGCGAAGGCGCGCCAGCGGGCTTCACGGCGGGGACTACGGGGCGCTGGTGCCCGTGCGCCCGTAGGAGTCCTCCAGGCGCACCACGTCGTTCAGCTCGGGGGTGCTGACCTCGAGGATGTCGCAGTCGGTGATGGCGACCATCCGGTGCTTGGTCAGCGGCTTGATGTGGTAGCTCTCACCGGGGTTCATCTCCTTCTCGATGAGGCCCTGGCCCTCGTCCACGACGAAGAGGAGCTTGCCGCTCTGGACGTGGATGGTCTCGTCCTTCACGTTGTGGAACTGGAGGCTCAGCTTGTGGCCGGCCTTCACGTGCAGGAGCTTGCCCACGTAGCGCTCCGTGTGGGCCCAGATGAGCTCGTGCCCCCAGGGCTTCTCCACCCGCTTCGTCGTCGTCATTTGCTTCGTCTCTTCCTTGCCCAGCAGCGCTAGTTCGTGCCGGCCACGTACGCGTCGAGCTGGGTCTCGCGCTTGAAGTCCGTCAGGTACCGACCCGCGGCTTCCTTGCTGGCGAAGCTGCCCATCCGGACGCGGTACCAGGTGCCCTTTCCAGGCACCTCCGCCGCCAGGATATAGGGGGCATAGCCCTTGTCGCGCAACCGCGCGGCGAAACGGTCGGCGTCCTGGCGGCTCTGGAAGGCAGAGAGCTGGAGCGTGAACGCCCCACCCTTCACGGCCTCGGACGGACGCGGCGGCTCCGCGGGCAGCGCCTGGGCCCGGGCGATGGCCTCCTTCATGCCCCCGTCACGCGCGGCGGTGCGGGTGGCGACCGGCGTCTCCTCCACCTTTCCCTTCACCGGCTCCACGACCTTGGGCTCCGGCTTCGCGGCGACCTTGGCGGGCTCTTCGACCTTGGGCTCGGGCTTGGACTCCGGCTTGGCGAGCGGCTTGCCGTTGGCGATGGCGTCCTCCTCGGCGGCGTCCATCGCGGGCAGCTCGCCCGTGTCGGGGTCCGGCGTGGGGGCCAGGGTGGGCTTCGCCGCGACCTTGGGGGCCTCCGCGGGCTTGGGCTCCGGCTTCGTCTCTGGCTTCGCGGCGACCTTGGGGGCCTCCGGCTTCGCGGCAACCTTGGGCAGCGGCGGCAGGGGCTCCGAGCCCGTCTTGCGGGTGAGCTCGTCCGGGAAGGTGAGCGGCGGATCCTGGCGCGCGTCGTTGAGGACCTGCGCGTTGGCATCCAGCGCGGAGAGCAGGTCCGGGGCGGCGGCCGTCTGCGAGTCGCCCGCGAGCTTCTTGCCCACCACCACGCCCAGCACGAACACGGCGCCCATCACGACGATGCCGGCGATCAACAGGCTGACGATCTGCCGGTTGTCCAGCGAGACGTCGAACTTCTCCTTCATCCGGTGGGCGTCACGCATGGCGGGGCAGACCTCGATCGCGCGCTCACGGCCCGTGTAACGGCCTGTAGCGACAGCGTGCGCGCAAGCTACGCCCCACCCCCAGGCGGGTCAAATTCGCGGAGGCAGCGAAGTCCCAGTGCGCGCGAGGCCGGAAGTCCGGCCCCAGCAGCTCCGGCGACGCCTTCAAGGGACGACGCAGGATGCGCCGGGTGGGCTCAGACGATCCACCCGCCGCCGAGCACGCGATCCCTGTCGTAGACGACCGCGGCCTGCCCCGGCGTGACGGCGCGCGCGGGCTCGTCGAGCTTCACCGACACCAGCCCGTGCTGCGAGATGTGGATCCGCCCCGGAGCGCCCGCGTGGCGGTGACGGATGCGGACCTCCACGGCCTGTTCGGGCGAGGGCGGCCCGTCCACCCAGTGCGGCTGGAGCAGGCCGAACTGCGCGCGGCCGGTGCCCTCCGCGGGGCCCACGACGACGCGGTTCGTCTCCGGCTCCAGGCGCTGCACGTAGCGCACTTCGCCACCGCCCAGGTTGAGCCCCTTGCGCTGCCCCACGGTGAAGCGGTGGATGCCGTTGTGCGTGCCCAGCACCTTGCCGTCCGGATCCACGACCTCGCCGGACGGCTGGGGACCGGCGACCTTCTCCACGAACCCGGCGTAGTCGCCGTCGGGCACGAAGCAGATCTCCATGCTCTCCGGCTTGTGGGTGGTGGGCAGGTGGTGGCGCTCGGCGACGGCGCGCACCTCCGGCTTGGTGAGGTGGCCCACCGGGAAGAGCACGTCCTTCAGCTCCTCCTGCCCCAGGGTGAAGAGGAAGTAGCTCTGGTCCTTGGCGGCGTCCACGGCGCGGCGCAGGTGGAAGCGGCCGTCCACCTCCTCCACCTGGGCGTAGTGGCCCGTGGCGAGCCGGGCGCCCAGGGCGCGCGCGCGCTTGAGGAGGAAGTTGAACTTCACGTCGCGGTTGCAGCTCACGCAGGGGATGGGCGTCTTGCCGCCCAGGTACGACTGGACGAACGGGTTGACGACCCGGTCCTGGAAGATCTCCTCGGCGTTGGCCACGTAGAACGGGATGCCCAGCGTCTGGGCCACCGCGCGGGCGTCGTCGATGTCGTCCGGACTACAGCAGCTGCCGCACTTCGCGGCGCCCTCGTAGGACCAGACGCGCAGGGTGATGCCGATGACCTCGTGGCCCTGCTCCTTGAGCAGGGCGGCGGCGGCCGAGGAATCCACTCCGCCACTCATCGCAACGACGACTCGCATGGGGCTCCTTCCTACACGCCCCCAGGCCGCGACGCACGGCCAGAGGCGCTCCAGGCCCCCTCCCCTGCCCTCCGGCCGGGAGGAGGCCCTCGTGTCATGAACCGCGCGCCGCCCAGGCCGTGAGCAGGGAACAGAGCGCGTCCGCGGTGTTCAGCGACGGGTCGTCGAGCACGGATTCGACAAGGTACCGGGTGGCCTCGCCCACCTTCGGTGAAGGGCCGATGCCCAGCGTCTTCATGATGTCGCCCCCGGTGAGCGCCAGCTCCTTCGCGGAGAGAGGGGGCTTCGCGGCGGCCAGCGCCTCCAGCCGCGCGGCCAGCGCCTCCACCGCGGGCAGCCGCTCCGGGGCTCGGACCTGGACGCGGGCCTTCGCCACGGAGAGGAGCGCGGGCAGGTTCGAAAGGCCCACGCGAGCAAGCAGCCGGCGCAGCGCGGAGTCCGCGTCGTCCACGCGCGTCTCCAGCTTCGCGTGCTCCACGAGCAGGCCGATGAGGTCCGCGGACTTGTTGGGGAACTTCAAACGCAGACACAGCTCCCGGGCCTGCGTCGCGGTGTCGATGTCCGCGAGCAGCGTGGCCATGCGCAGGTCCGCGTCCAGCGGCGCGGCCTGCACGGCGGCGCGGGCGAGCCGGACCGTCTCCGCGTCCGCGTGGGCCACCTCCGGCAGGAACACCGCCATCAGCCCCGTGTCCGCCAGCAGGTGCAGCCCCATCTCCGCGCGGGGGGACAGCAGCAGCTTGAGCAGCTCCTCGCGCACGCGCTCCAGCGCGACCTTGCGGAACACGGCCAGGGTCGCGGGGATGGCGTCGCGGGTGTCAGGGTCCAGCGTGAAGCCCAGCACGGCGGCGAAGCGCACGGCGCGCAGGGGACGCAGGCCGTCCTCGGAGAAGCGCTCCTGCGCGGAGCCCACGCAGCGGATCAGCTTCGCGGGCAGGTCCACCTGGCCGCCGAACGGATCCACCAGCTCGCGGTCCAGCGGGTTGTACGCCATGGCGTTGATGGTGAAGTCGCGCCGCGACAGGTCCTTCACGATGTCGCGCTCGAAGGACACGGAGCTGGGGCGCCGGCCATCCAGATAGTCCCCTTCCGAACGGAACGTCGTCACCTCCACGTGGTTGCCGCCGGTGACGACGGTGACGGTGCCGTGCTGGATGCCGGTGGGGATGACCTTGCGGAAGGCGCGCTGGACCTCTTCCGGCAGCGCGCTGGTGGCGACGTCGAAGTCCTTCGGATGGACCTTGCGCACCATGTCCCGCACGCAGCCTCCGACCAGATAGGTGGGGTGGCCCAGCTCGCGCAGGCGGGTGATGACTTCGAGCACGGGCTTCGGAATGTCGGCGTCGTGGAGGTTGGCGATCATGTCCGCAGGGGTGGGAGGAGGCGGGCGCGTACGTTGCCGTCTTCCGGAGGGCCTTGCCACTGCGATGGCCCCCGCGAAGGCCGGCATACGACAAATGACGTATACGTGGGCAAATGAAAGTCTTCAGGAAACTCCAGCCCACACGCCCCGACAATCATTTCAACGCATCACCTACCGCGGGCACGGTCCAACGGGCCGCCGCCCCCTGCGAGGAAAACCATGTTCAAGGTCACCAGCAACCACACGTTCAAGAACCCCTCCCGCCTGCAGATTGATCAGACGACGCAGGGCAAGAAGAGCGACTACAGCCACGCGGTCAGCGGCGTGAACCAGCTCCTCGACAAGGGCAACTTCGGCATCTCCGACCGGTCCAAGAACAGCGTCATCGACAACGTCAAGAAGGTGGAGACGGGCGCGCGCAGCGAGGTCAACGCGCACCAGCGCGAGGCGCTGAACTTCGGCCGCGACGCCTTCGTGAGCATCAGCAAGGGCCAGTTCAAGCAGGGCGCGGTGGAGGCCCTCGGCTCCGGGCTCAACGGCGCGGCCTCGGTGTTCAAGTCCACGTACACGCCGACCCCGCACGAGAAGCAGGGCATCGCCCCCTGGTGACCCCTGCCTGCTGACGGGCCGGGCATCACGCACGGCGTCTGGCGGGTGCATCTGTTAACGATGCACCCGCCATGTCCGAATCCCAAACCACCGCGGTGCACGTCCACGACGCCTGTGAGGTGTACGTGGGCCGCGCCTTTCGCGCCTGGGCAAAGCCCGGGCCGCTCAACCCCGTGCCCGGCCGCTTTGGCAATCCGTTCAAGCCCGGGGGTGTGAAGACCTGGAAGGCGATGATCCGCACGTACTTCGAGCCGTGGCTGGCGAAGCTGCCCGCGGACGAAGCCGAGCGGATCCGCGACGAGGCCCAGCGGCGCATGGCGCCCGGCCCGGACGCGTTCGAGTCCTTCCGCTGGTACCTGGAGCTGCGCACGAAGCACGACGCGGACTTCCTGCGCGACGTGAAGACCTTGCGCGGCAAGCGATTGGGCTGCTGGTGCAAGCCGGGCCCGTGCCACGCGGACGTGCTGGCCGCGTGGCTGGACTCAGGGCCGCGTTAGTGACGCGCGCTCTCCCGCTCGCGGACCTGTGCGGGCTGGGACGTGAGCCCTGCTTCCACCTGCTTCCGCGTGCCCAGGGCTTCCGACAGCGTCAGGCAGGCCTGGGTGATGGCATTGCGCGCGGCGAGTGAGTCCGCCAGCGGATCCAGCATCACGAAGTCGTGGATCATCCCCGCGTACTGGAGGGCCAGCGCGGGGACGCCCGCGTCCACGAGCCTGCGCGCGTAGGCCTGGCCTTCGTCGCGGAGCACGTCGCACTCGCCGTTGAGGATCAGCGCGGGCGGCAGGCCTCGCAGCTGCACGTCGGTCGCGCGCAGGGGGCTGACCGTGGGCTCCGTGCGGACCGTGGAGTCCGGGGCGTAGTTGTCCCAGAACCACTGCATGCCGCTCCGGGTGAGGAAGTAGCCGTCCGCGTAGCGCGCGTAGGACCCCGTGTCGAAGCGGGCATCCGTGACGGGATAGAACAGCACCTGCTGCAGGATGCGTGGACCGCCGCGCTCCTTCGCCAGCAGCGTGAGCGCCGCCGCCAGGTTCCCACCCGCGCTGTCCCCCGCCACGGCGATCCGCTGTCCATCCAGGTCCGCTTCGCCGCCGTTCTTCGCGACCCACTGGAGCGCGGCGTAGGCCTGTTCGAGCTGCGCGGGGTACTGCCCTTCCGGAGCGGGCGTGTAGTTCACGAACACGACCGCGCACCGGGTGCCCACGGCCAGCTCACGGATCAACCGGTCATGCGTGTCCTTGTCGCCCAGCACCCAGCCGCCGCCGTGGAGATAGAGCACCACCGGGAGCTTCTCCGACGCGTCCGCGGGCCGCACGATGCGGACGGAGACCTGGCCGTCAGGGCCCACCGGCAGGGAGCGGTCCTCGATGCGGGCCGGCTTCCGCGCGCTCTTTCCCGCCTGCACGCTCCTGAGCACTCCACGCGCCTCCGTGGGAGGCAGGGTTTCGAGCGCGGGCCCGCCCGCCTTCTTCAACTGCTCCAGGAAGGCACGGGCGTGGGGATCCAATCCGGAATCGGAAGGCTGCTTCGTGTCGGTAGGCATGGCGTCTCTCCTCCTGGGCCGAGGATGGCCATGCACGCCTGGAGTGGGAGACGCAGGCACACGGTGGGCTTGTCCGATGCGCCGCATCTGTCCTTTACAATCAGGCAGACATGCTCGGTTTTTCACGGAGAGGTTGTTCGGCGCCATGTTCGGCCGGGGCCGGGCCTTCTCGCTCCAGCTTCAGGCGCAGGTGGCCCTCTGTCAGGTCGCCGCGGAGGCCAATACACGGAGGACCGCGAACGCGGCGGCTGCCCCAGCCCCTGAGTCGGCGAACCGCGCGAGCTAGCTGATGCGATGGCGGCGGAGCTGCTAGGACGGAGCGCATGGGACTCGATGCGAGCTACCAGGCCCTTCCCGGCGGTTCCCCGCTGCTGGAGCTGGCGCGACGGAACACCGGCGTGGGCGGATGGCTGATGTCCGTCACCCGGTTGCTCCGGGCTCCGCGCGAGGAGACCCTGGCACCGGGCGGTCCGGATTCCGACGAACTCCTGCTCCTGGACGCCGTGCGAGACGTGCTGCGCACCCGCCCCGACCTGGCGACGCAACAGGTGGACCTTGGCCGGAGGTGGGACCACCTGCACTTCGTCCTCTCCGACCGCCGCCGGAACGCGCCGGGAACGGAGGACGACTCCCTGGCCGGCATCGCGATCCACGGTGAGGCGGAGATCGCCCCGCACGTGGTGGCGCCTCAGGGCGTGCCCCTGCGCTACACGCGGCCAGAGACGGTGGAGCGGATCGCCCGGATGCTGGAGGCCGTGCGGTTCGACGCCCTTCGCGAGCACTTCACCTTCAAGAGCCTGAGCGACGCGGCCGTCTACAAGTGCCCGCGCGAGGAGGGCATCGACGAGGCCTGGCAGTGGCTCACCGAGCGCTTCGATCGCTTCCGCGCCTTCTACGTCACGGCCGCGAAGCACGGAGACGGCGTCCTTGTCTGTGTGGACTGAACCCTGGCGCCGCGCATGAAATACACGTTCGTCTTCACGGCCGCGGCGGCACTGCTCACCTTCCTGGCGCAGCGGCTCCAGGGCCCAGGCTGGTTGCTGCTGTGGCCCGCGCTGAGCTTCGCGGTCCTGGCGCTCGCCTATGCCGGAGTGGGTGCGAGGGCCTTCGGGAAGCAGCCCTGCCCGGGCCGGTCTACGTCCACTGCGCGCAGGGACATGGGCGCACCGGGATGATCGCCGCCGCGCTCCTCGTGGCTCGGGGGGATGCTCCGGATGCGCAGGCCGCCCTCGCTCGGGTGCGTCAGGCGCGGCCCGGGGTGCGGCTCTCCGCCTTGCAGGAGCGTACGCTCGACGCGTTGTCGGCGGCCCTCCGCGCCCAGCCATGAACCGCGAGGCCTGGACACGGCAGGCCCCGCGGATGCTCAGGACCGCTCAGCTCTCAGCGGACGCAGTCTGCTCCGAGCCCGGATGGGAGGCGTCGCAGACCGGCGCGGCGTCCTGGGACAGCTCCGTGGAGACAGCAGCGGTCTCCTCGGAAGGCGACGGGGAGAAGCACCCCACCGACTCGCCACAGGTGGTGCGGTAGGTCCCTTCGTAACAAATCTGGTCGCAATACCCCTGACAGACATCCCAGCACTGCGGCGGATAGGCAACGGCAGCGGCGGGAGCCACGGCGAAGACAGCGGCGACGGCCATCAGGGACTGCTTCAGCGCGTTCATCGACACTCCTGGGGTGTGGGATGTGCCTGCGAAAAACCAGGCACGCCCGGCAGCAGACGCCAGCCACGGAAGACAATGACAGACTTCCACGCCACCAACGTCTCCGGCTGAACACCCACCTCATTCCCTGGATGATCCCCATCCCGGGAACCACGAAGCCACACCGGATGGAGGAGGACCTCGGCGCGGCCCGGGTGGAGCTGACGGCGGATGAGGTCCGCGACCTCACGGATGCCGCCGCGAAGCTCACGGCGCAGGGGGCCCGCTATCCCGAGGCCCTGGAGAAGCTGACCGGCCGCTGATTCGCTCTCACACGGCCTTCAGCGCCAGCTCGCGCGCGGCCTCGACGAAGAGTCGCAGCGGCGCGGAGCGCTGCGCACGGCTGGGGTAGTAGAGGAAGAAGCCGGGCACGGTGGGCGCGTAGGCCTCCAGCACCCGCACGAGCTTCCCGGTGCGCAGCCGCTCCTCCACGGCCGGCTCGAAGGCGTACGCCAGCCCCACGCCCTGCTCCGCCAGGGTCGCGGGCAGATGGATGTCATTGGTGACGACGCCGCCGCGCACCGGCACGCGCCAGTTCTTGCGTCCGCGCTCCAGCTCCCACGGGTAGAGCGTTCCGGTCGTCTGCGAACGGAAGGTGATGCACTCGTGCTTCAGCAGGTCCTCGGGACGCTGGGGCGTGCCGTGGCGCGCGAGGTAGCCGGGCGACGCCACCACCACGAAGCGGAACGCCTCCGTGAGGCGCACCTGCACCATGTCGCGCTGGATGGACTCGCTCAGCCGCACGCCCGCGTCGTAGCCCTCCTCGACGATGTCCACGAAGCGATCCTCGATGACGACCTCCACCTCCACCCGTGGATGTCGTTCACGAAAGGTGGGGACCACCGGAGTGATGACGTAGGGCACCGCCGCCGTCAGCACCGTCAGCCGGACCCGGCCCACGGCCTCTCCGGGTTGCGCGGCCACCTCGCGGAGCGTGGCCAGCGTCTGCCCCACCGCGGGGCCAGCTCCCTCCACGAGCCGCCGGCCTACGTCCGTCAGCGCCACACTGCGCGTGGTACGCGTGAGCAGCACCACCCGCAGCTGCTCCTCCAGCTGCCGCACCGCCTGGCTCACCGCGGCCGTGGAGACGCCCAGCTCGCGCGCCGCACCGCTGAAGCTGCGCAGCCGGGCCACGGCGAGGAAGACCTGCAGCTGCGTGAAGGGGGCCGTATTCATTCGCGAGGACCGTACCCGAAGCCACTGTTAAGCACCCGTTAAGAGCCTATTGGCTCCTCGCGCGTAGTCATCCACGGGGCTGGCGCGTATCTCTCTTCGCACGTGAACGGGGCCCGATGCCCCTGGAGAGAAGACACATGCCTACCGCCAACGCCTACGCCGCCACCTCCGCGAAGTCACCGCTCGGTCCCCTGGCCATCCAGCGCCGGGAGCTGGGCCCGCGCGACGTGCTCATCGAGATCAAGTACTGCGGCATCTGCCACTCCGACATCCACACCGTCCGCGGCGAATGGGGCGAGGCGACCTACCCCATCGTTCCCGGCCATGAGATCGCCGGCATCGTCACCGGCGTCGGCGCCCAGGTGAAGAAGCACGCCGTCGGCGACCGCGTCGGCGTGGGCTGCATGGTGGACTCCTGCGGCGACTGCGCGTCCTGCCGCAAGGGCGAGGAGCAGCACTGCCTCAAGGGGATGGTCGGAACGTACGGCGCCACCGGGCGGGACGGCCAGCTCACGCAGGGCGGCTACTCCACCCACATCGTCGTGACCGAGGACTTCGTCCTCAAGATCCCCGAGGGCATCTCGCTCGACGCCGCCGCGCCGCTCCTGTGCGCGGGCATCACGACGTACTCACCGCTGCGCCGCTGGGGCGCGGGGCCCGGCAAGAAGGTGGCCATCGTGGGCCTGGGCGGCCTGGGACACATGGGCGTGAAGTTCGCTCGCGCGATGGGCGCGGAGGTGACCGTCCTGTCGCAGTCGCTGAGCAAGAAGGAGGACGGCCTGCGCCTGGGCGCGCACCACTACCACGCCACCAAGGATCCGGAGACGTTCCGGAAGCTCGCGGGCACGTTCGATCTCATCGTGAACACGGTGAGCGCGAAGATCGACCTGGACGCCTACCTGTCCCTGCTGGCCCTGGACGGAGCCCTGGTCAACGTGGGCGCTCCCGCGGAGCCGCTCTCGGTCAACGTGTTCTCGCTGATCATGCCCCGCCGCGTGTTCACCGGGTCGCTCATCGGCGGCATCCCGCAGACGCAGGAGATGTTGGACTTCTGTGCGAAGCACCACATCGGCGCGGACATCGAGGTCATCCCCGCCAGCAAGATCAACGATGCCTACGAGCGGGTGCTCGCCTCCGACGTCCGGTACCGGTTCGTCATCGACACGTCGACCCTGAAGTAGCCCTTCGGGAAAGGCCCCACGTCCTGCCGCCGCTGGGGCGGCCCCGTCCCACTGCCTGAGTGAGCGAACAGCCCCCTGCCCCTGCTGGGCGATGGTGGGCCGGTTCGAGTTGGCGAACAGTCAAGCCTCCCAGGCAGTGGCAGGAAATCCCTGCGGGAGGCGTCGCCATGAGAGCGGTTCTGGCCGGAGTCACCCTGCTCTTTTCGGCGGCATGGTTCAGCGCCTGCACATGTCCCAAGAAGCAAGGTGCTGTGAAGACGATCGAGCTCACGCCGCCGAGCGCAGCCATCCAGGTGGGTGAAACCCAGACCTTCACGGCGGTGGCCAAAGACGAAGGTGGCAAGGTCCTGGAGGATGTGGGCTTCACATGGACCTCCTCGAACCCAGCGGTCGCCACCATTGCGGATGGCACAGCGACGGGCCAGACGCCCGGGGAGACCGGAATCACCGCCTCCGCGAAGAGGGTGACCAGCAATGGGGTCACCCTGTCCGTGGCACCCGCGGAGCAGGCGAACAGCCTTCAGCGCATTGATGCGGCACGGGCCAGAGGAGAACTCAATGACGAGACAGCCCTGATCTACAAGGTCTTCGCCATCTTTGGCGACGAGCGACTGCCCAGGCAGTACCTGGGGGACGATCGCGCACTGGATGGCACGGCCCTCATGGATGAGCTGGTGGAGTCGGTTGGAACGCTGTCGTCCGAAGCCCAGGCCACGCTCCAGCCATTCCTGCTCACTCCTCCGGAGGCTGGGAGTTGGTTCGCTCTGCGCGAGGCGGCTGGGGAGGAACGCGCCACTGCCCGGCAGGTCTCGTGGGGAACCGTTGTGACAGCCAACAACAAGGTCAAGCTCTGGTACCACAAGCGCTTCGCCGGGGACGCTGTCCGCGCCCAGCGAATCGCTGATGAGATTGACGGCGTCATCTGGCCCAAGCTGACCGGCCTCCTCCGGGAGCCGCTGCCCGACTGCGGCGCTGCCTGCCCGCGCGGGGGCGGAGACGAGCGCATTGACATCTATCTGGTCGACACGCGCGTCAGCCTCGCCCGCCGCTTCAGCTGCTGCCAGGGCTCGTCCGCCCTCGTGCTGCTCTCAAGACAGGCCTCGTTTTCCGTCGTCGCCCACGAGCTGATGCATGTCATTGCTTCAGCCTACCCCCGCGACTCCAGCCAGGAGTACCACTGGCTGAGCGAAGCCTCGGCGAAATGGGCGGAGAATTACGTCTACCCCAAAAGCAACATGGATCCCGATTACCCGTCGACCGACGACGAGCACTTCTCCGCCCAACGCTTCTTGCTGCTTCCTGACTTCCCCCTGGAATACCGCAACAATGCCCACGAATACGGTGCGTATCTGCTCCCGTTCTATCTCGCGGGCCCAGGTCAGGCGGGATCCGCCGTCGTCAAGACCATCTGGGAGAACGCCACCAACCCGAGCAGCCTCGGAGCCGTCAATGCCGCGATCGCTGGAGGGTTCGAGAAAGTCTGGCCCGAGTTCGTTCTTCACAACTGGAACCAGGATCCCGTGACTGACTACCGGGCCTGGGACGGTCTGCAAGCTCACGCCCAGGCGACGGGCACCTTCCACGTCGACGCCCCAGGAGAAGAGTCATTGACGACCAACGTCAAACACCTGGCGGCCAACTACTACGCCTTCACCTTCACCAGCGATGATGTCCATAAGGTCATCGTGGAGAATCCACTGGCAGCGAGCGCTGACCCCGCGGCTCGGGTTCAGGCCCTCGTGAAGATTGGCGGCCAGTGGCGGGCGCCAGAGGACTGGACGAAGCTCCAGAAGAAGAAGTTCTGTCGTGACAAGCCAGAGGAGCATGTCGAAGAACTCGTCATCATCATCAGCAACAGCGAGTGGCAGGATCGCTCGCACGTCCTTGCTGACGACCTTGTGACCGTCAAGTCTCTCAAGGAAGGTTGCACCTGCCCCGACCTGTCCGAAATCAAGAAATGGACAGGCCACATCGCCTTCTCGTACAGCGCGTCAGGCGCCAACAGCCATTACACGATCCAGACCGAGGTGAGCGCGGACGTCACGGCGACACTCGAGACTTCGAGGTTCGGCGGGCCCGGTAGCCCCACTGGCACGGCGACCATCCATCAAACCGTGCGGGATGCCACGGATGGACACCTGGTTTCGAGCACCGAGGGTTCCGGCAACCCGACCCCCATCGTTCCGCCGAACGAGAAGGGGTCCGTCCTTCTGCTTTCACTCGACCAGGATCACTGCAGGTACAACCTGGGCGGGCGCGTCTTCATCAACGCAACGGTGAATGGGACAAGCCAGGTCGGGACCCACGTTGGCGGTATAGGTACTGCCTGGCGGCCCCTCCCTGACGATCTCGTGCTTGAAGGCGGCGGTTCCTATCCTGCCCACTCCTCCAACTACCTCGAGAACCTGCCCGATCTGACGGACTCGTTCGGCGGCACCTTCATCGACAGCTGGCTCCTGCAGATTCTGGGGGAGCAGGGGCTGGGCTCAGCCTCGGTGACGTGGAGATTCGCGCCGGTGGTTCCCCATCCCCCCGAAGCCTCCCGGGGCGCAGGCCCCAGCGGACTGCCCCAGAACTGAAGGACGCGTCAGCGGCGTTGTGCCGGCCTCCGGTCGCGCTCAGGACTCTGCGGGGATTCCCTCTCTCGCTCTGAGAAAGCGCGCGCCGCAATGAGAAACGCGATGACTGGCGATGGCTCTCCCTCACACAGTGAGGCCCGCTCCCCCCATTCCGTCGTGGTGATCCACGTCACCCCGCCGTGCCTTCATGCTGTCGCCCTGCCAGCGGCGCGCTGCCACCCGTGGTCGAGATGATGCGGAGGCCGCTTTCTCTAGGATCTCCGCCGGTGACCGGACGTCTCCGGTCCAGGGGGAGCCAGAATGAAGCAGACACGCGGATTCGCCGTTGCCATGGCTGTGAGCACCTTGCTCACGGGAGCGCCCGACGTCCTGGCCCGGGACACGGTTCCATCCAACGTGGAACCCAAGGTGATCTTCAAGTCCGGCCATGCCGTCAGGTGCGGGGACACCCTCACCGAGCACACGCTCCTCACGCATGATCTCAACTGCCCGAGTTCGGATCCCTTCGCGCTCCAGCTCGACGGCCCGGACATCCTGCTCGACCTGGGCGGCCACACCATCCGCCGCACGGGTCCGGTGAATTTCACCTCGCAAGGCATCGTGGTCGCCAACGGCAGGATGGTGCGCAATGGCACGGTCCAGGGATTCGCCAGCGGCATCACCACCACCAGCGGAGAGACCGCGCTGAACCTGCGGCTGCATGCGCTCGCGATCCTCGACAACGGCATCGGCGTCTACAACCGGGCGTCCAATGCGAACTTCCTCATCACGGACTCGCTTCTGAGCGGGAATGACACAGGGCTGAGGGGTGAGTTCGATGCGTCCACGGGAAACTTCGACGTGCGGTCATCCATCTTCACCCACAACGAGCTCGTGATGATCGCGGACTATCACGACATCGACGTGCTCGACTCCACGTTCACGTCCAATGGACGCATCTTCTTCTGCTGGGAAGGCTTCATCCGCATCAGGTCGAGCACCATCGAGTCGAACGATGCCGTGGGCACGGCCCACAATGACGGCGAAGGCCCCCGCCGCTGCTACGAAACGCGCTTCGAAAACACGCTCATCGCGAACAACGCCGCGTTCGCGCCTGCTGATGAACCGGTCTGGGCGCCGCTCTCGCTCGCGATGCTCGACACGCTGGTCGTCAGCAACGGCACGGGGCTCCAGGCCTCTGCCTTCAACGTCTACATCGACGGCAACACCTTCTATGGCAACGCAGGCGGCCTGACCCTGTCCGACCGCGCAGGGTCCTCCCCCGGTTCACTCACGGGCATCGTCCGCGGCAACGAGTTCCTGTCCAACGACGGCGACGGACTCCGGGTAGAGCCGCCCAGCACCCCCACGGTGATCAACAACGTCGCCCTGGGCAACGCGGGCTTCGGCATCTATGCGCCGACCGCCTTCGACGGGGGCGGGAACGTCGCGCGAGACAACACCGCGGGCGACTGCGTGGGCATCGTCTGTTCGCCCTTCTGAGCACCTTTGTGTCGCCGTCCAGGCGGAGGGCTGCCACCCCTGGACGGAATGACGCGGGTGGCGCGTTCCCTAGGCTCTCCGCCGGTGGCCGGACGTCTCCGGCCCCGGGGAGGCAGCATGCGGAAGACACGCGGATTCGCCGTGGTCGTGGCGGTCACCACCTTGCTCACGAGCGCGCCCGAGGCGCAGGCCCGGGACACGGTTCCTTCCGAATTGGAACCCAAGGTGATCTTCAAGTCCGGTCACGACGTCCAGTGCGGAGACACCCTCACCGAAAGCACGATCCTCACGCATGACCTCAACTGTCCGGGTTCGCCGCCCCATGCACTCGAGCTCAATGGCGCGGACATCGTCCTGGACCTGGGCGGGCACACCATCCGCCGCATCGGCCCGGAGGTCCCGGGTTCACTCGGCATCGAGGTCACCGACGCCAGGATGATCCGCAATGGCACGGTGCAGGGCTTTGGGTACGGTATCGACGTCAGCTTCAGCTCCCCCACGGTGAACCTGCGACTGCACGAACTTGCGCTCCTCGACAATGGTTACGGCGTCTACAGCGCGTCCCAGACGAACTTCCTCATCACCCACTGCCGTCTGACCGGGAATGGCCGGGGACTGGGCAGCGTGTTCGATGCGTCCACGGGACTGTTCGACGTGCGCTCCTCGATCTTCACCCACAACGGGATCGCGATGGTGGCGGACTTCCATCACATCGATTTGTTCGACTCCACCTTCACATCCAATGGGTTGGTCAGCTTCTGCTTCGGTGGTTCCTTCCGCTTCAGGGCAAGCACGATCGCGTGGAACGACGCAGTGGGGCGGATGCAAGTCGACCAGGGCGGCCCCAACACCTGCGGAGAGATGCGGTTCGAGAACTCGCTCATCGCGAACAACGCCGCGTTCGCGCCCGCCGACCGGCCGGTCTGGGAACTGAACAGGCTCGCGATGATCAACACGATGGCTGTCAGCAATGGTCTGGGTCTCCAGGCCTCCGCCCTGACGGTCTACGTGGACGGCAACACCTTCCATGACAATGGCGGCGGGCTGACCCTGTCCGACCTTCCGGCGCCCGTCCCCGTCCCGCTCACGGGCATCGTCCGCGGCAACCAGTTCCTGAGCAATGGCGGTGACGGCCTCCGGGTGGTGCCGCCCAGCACGCCCACGGTGATCAACAACCTGGCCCTGAACAACACGGGCTTCGGCATCTACGCGCCCACCGCCTTCGACGGGGGCGGAAACGTCGCGCGAGACAACACCGCGGGCGACTGCGTCGGCATCATCTGTTCGCCCTTCTGAGCACCACCGTGTCGCGCTCCAGGCGGCGTGCTGCTCCCACTGGGGGGGAAGCCGTCTGGAGCAGCGTGCCTAGCCTCTTGCGCCGGTGGCCGGACGTCTCCGGCTCGGGGAGGCTGCATGAAGCAGACACGCGGATTCGTCGTCGCCATGGCCGTGACCACCTTGCTCACGGGAGCGCCAGACGCCCAGGCCCGTGACACGGAGCCTTCCGACGCGGAAGCCCAGGTCGTGTTCACCGGCGGCTCCCACGTCCGGTGCGGTGACACGATCACCGAGCACACGCGACTCACGCGCGATCTCTACTGCCCCAGCTCGGCGCCCTTCGCGCTCCAGGTCGACGGCCCGGGCATCGTCCTGGACCTGGGCGGATACACCGTGCGCCGCACGGGTGCGGCGAACTTCACCTCGCATGGCATCGTGGTCGCCAACGGCAGGATGGTGCGCAATGGCACGGTCCAGGGATTCGCTAGCGGCATCTCCACCACCAGCGACGCACCCGTGCTGAACCTGCGGCTGCATGCGCTCGCGATCCTCGACAACAATGTCGGCGTCTTCAACCGGGCGTCCTATACGAACTTCCTCATCACGGACTCGCGCCTGAGCGGGAATGGAACAGGGATGGCCGGCGAGTTCGATGCATCCACGGGAACCTTCGACATTCGGTCATCCATCTTCACCCACAACGGGATCGCGATGTTCGCGGACTTCCATAGCTTCGACGTGCTCGACTCCACGTTCACGTCCAATGGGAGCGCCGCCTACTGCTGGCACGGAGTGTTCCGCTTCAGGTCGAGCACGCTCGCGTGGAATGACGCCGTGAGCACGATCCCCAACGACGGCTTTGACGCCCGCGTCTGCAGCGAGATGAGGTTCGAGAACACGCTCATCGCCAACAACGCCGCGTTCGCGCCCGCCACGACTCCGGTCTGGGAGCCGATCCAGCTGTCGATGCTCGACTCGCTGCTCGTCGACAACGGCACGGGGCTCCAGGTCGCGGCCCAGACCGTCTACATCGACGGCAACACCCTCCATGGCAACGCGAGCGGCCTGACCCTGTCCGACCGCACTGGCCTCGTCACCGTCCCGCTCACGGGCATCGTCCGCGGCAACCAGTTCCTGTCCAACGACGGGGACGGACTCCGGGTAGAGCCGCCCAGCACACCCACGGTGATCAACAACCTGGCCCTGAACAACACGGGCTTCGGCATCTACGCGCCCACCGCCTTCGACGGCGGCGGAAACGTCGCGCGAAACAACACCGCGGGCGACTGCGTGGGCATCGTCTGCGCCATGTACTGACGTCCCCGCCAGCGGCGGCGAACTTCGGCTGCCCTGGCTGGAACAATTCACCTCCAGATACCTGCACACACCCGGGGCGCCTTGAGGCGCACCTGGGTCGTTTCACTAGCGTGGCCTCCGTCCATTCCACCCTGGAGGTCGCGACATGGAAGAGGAACGCGGAAGGGCCTGGGGGCCCTGGCTGGTGACGGCGCTGGTGGCGGTGCTCGCGGGGCTGGTGCTCTATCTGTCGCATCGCAGCACGACCCGCGCGGACGCGGAGGCGGCGGCTGCCGCTGCCCGGGCCAGCGAAGCGGAGGCCACGAAGGAGCAGCTGGCGGCGAAGCTGTCCGCGCTGGAGGCGGAACACGCGAAGCTGACCACGGAGAAGGATCAGCTCAACACGGAGAAGGAGCAGCTCAGCCAGACCGTGCAGGAGCAGGAGGCGGAGCTCACCCGGCTGAAGGCCACCTACGAGGACCTCCAGGACAAGCTGAAGAAGGAGATCGCCGAGGGCGCCATCCGCCTGTCGCAGGACGGAGGCCGCCTCCAGGTGGACCTGGTCGACAAGGTCCTCTTCGATTCAGGCGACGCCAGCATCAGCACGCGCGGCCAGGAGGTCCTCACCCGCCTGGGCGGCGTGCTGTCCAAGGTGGATGACAAGCTCATCCAGGTGTCGGGCCACACGGACGACTCGCCCCCCACGCAGAAGCTCCAGGCCACCTTCCCCACCAACTGGGAGCTGTCCGTCGCGCGCGCCGTCAACGTCGTGCGCTTCCTCCAGGAGAAGGGCGGCGTTCCCGCGAAGCGCATGCTCGCGGCCGGCTACGGCGACACGCGGCCCCTGGGGGCCAATGCCTCGCCGCAGGGCCGCGCGCGCAACCGCCGCATCGAGCTGCTGTTGATCCCGGAGCTGGCCGCGAAGAGAAACACCGCCATCGCGAAAGCAGCGGCCCCCGCGAAGGCGGCCCCCGTGAAGGGGGCTCCCGCGAAGGCCACCGCCGTGAAGCCTGCCGTCGGGAAGAAATCCACGTCCGGCCGGTAGAGGCGCGCGGGCGTTATTCGGAGAGGTGGCGGGACGCCCGCCACCTCTTTCCGTTGAACAGGTAGACCCAGGTGGCGTTGCCCTCGCCCCAGTCGACCAGCCCCTGCCGTGCCGTCTTGGGTACGCCATGGGGGCCCGGCTTGGACCGGATGCCGTAGAGCTGGAGGCAACTCACCTCGCGCGGCAGGGGGAGCACCTCCCGCACCTTCCCGTCCTTCGTGAACAGCACCCGCACCGGCACGGAGCCGTTGCACGAATAGCCCTTGCCCGGGAACGCGTAGTCCGGCTGCCCATCCTTGTCGAAGTCCCCCTGGACGCAGGGCCACCCGTCCGTCTTCAAGGCGTTCAGGTCCACGCCGATCTGCTCGAGCTGGGCGGTCGCCGTGCCGGGCGTCCCCACGCAGAGGCAGCGCCAGTTCTCCACCGGCGAACACGCCGGATCCGCGGGAGCGATCGCTACGCGCTCACCTTCCGGCTTCGCGGGCGGAGAGGCCTCCGCCAATCCCACGGCCAGCGGAAGAGCCCACGGCCACATCCAACGCATCCGCATCATTCGTCGCTCCTGGTGCCCATCCGTCGATGGGCATATCAGGAACAGTCCGAGGTGGAGGCCCTTCAACACAACAACCATGGTTACATTCAAATCAAACCTGTCTCGAATTCACTCTGAGTTCATGGCCACGCTCGCCTGCAGGGCGTCCAATGACACCCACCCGAGTCATATGGCTGGGTATTGCTTTTTCTCAGGAATCAATAGACAGTCAATCCAACCTTCCTGCCCTGACGACCGGGACCGCACGGGCATGAAGGCACTCCATCCTATCCTGTGACTGACCCGCGCTTGGGGAGCGCGTCGTGCGGCAATGGGGGTCGATCCGCCTTCGCGTCCGTGAACAGGAAGGAATCTCTCCAGACATGACGTCCAGGCTCAGGGGGGCCGGGGCGTATCAGGAGCTGTTCCATTGAAAAGACAGACTGTGAAGCAAGACCCCGCACCGCTCTGGTGGTGCGTCACGGCATTGCTTGCCCTGAGCGCGGGCTGTGGCGAATCCTTGCCCGACGCGGAGCCAGAGTCCCCGCGGCCCCTGAAGGTTGCCCAGGGCCGACTCGCGGCGGGCTTGGAGGTGCAGGGCGTGGCCGCGGGCGCGTACCACTCACTGGCCGTCAAGAACGATGGCGTGGTCTGGAGCTGGGGGCAGAACACGGATGGGCAGCTGGGACAGGGAACCGCCAGCGCGTCGCCCCAGCCGACGCCGCTGCCCATCACCCTGCCCCGCCGGATGACCGCGGTGGCGGCGGGGAGCGGGCATTCCCTGGCGCTCGACGAGACGGGCCATGTCTGGGCCTGGGGACGCAACGACAAGGGGCAGGCGGGAGGGCTGCCCGCGAACGCCCGGGTCCTGGCGCCAACGCAGGTTCCCGCCCTGAGCGGCATCACCGCGATCTCCGCGCGCGCGGACCTGTCGCTCGCCGTGGATGCGAACGGCGACCTGTGGGCGTGGGGGCAGAACACGGACGGCGAGCTGGGCCAGGGCATGGCGGACACGGCGGCCCATGCGGTGCCCGTGAAGGTCGTGGTGCCAGCGCTCGCGGCGGGAGATGCGTACCTCCCTGCCGGGCCCACGGCGAACCCGCAGGACATCTACAAGTTCACCAAGGTCGCGGCGGGTGGACACCATGTCCTCGCGCTGACCCGGAGCGGACGCGTCTGGAGCTGGGGGCGCAACGCCTCCTCGCAGGTGGGAACGAACGAAGCGACCGAGGCGCCGGTGCTGACGCCGACCCTCCTGCGCTTCGAGTCCCTCGTGGCGGACATCGCGGCGGGTGAGCACCACTCCCTCCTGGTGGACACGGGGGACCGCAAGCCCTGGGCCTGGGGGTTGAACACCTCCGGTCAGGCGAGCCGGACGTGGAACGGGCTGGACCAGCCTGTCACCCCCTTCCCGACCTATCCGCAGGGCTGGACCTTCATGGGGAGCGCGATTGCCGCCGGCGATGCGTTCTCGCTCTTCATCGGTGCACCCAACGTCGGACAGATTCGCGCTTGGGGTGACAACGTCTTCGGACAGGTCGGCGATGGCAGCGGGCTGCGCCAACCCGAGCCGGTGGCGGTCCGTCAGTACAAGGAGCCGTATGGTCTGGCGGACACGGAGTACATGCTCGCCATCTCCGCGGGCGCCCGCCACGCCCTGGCGGTACATAACGGCTGTCCGGCCATCTGGGCCTGGGGTGACAACAGCCAGGGCCAGCTGGGGCTTCCGGGAGGCGTCTCCGCGCCGGTCCTCTACGCGCAGCGGAGCCTGCCCTTGCGGCGGTTCTACCGCGACACGGACGGTGACGGCTTCGGAGACCCGGTCCAGTTCGAACAGGTGTGCGAGCCTTCCGAAGGCTTCGTGGAGGGAATCGACTGCGACGACACCCGCCCGGGAATCCACCCGGCTGCCACGGAAGTGTGCGACGGCCTCGACAACAACTGCGACGGCGCGGTGGACGACAACGGCTGCGCGGTCTGGTACCGGGACGCGGACGGCGACGGGTACGGAAACCCCAGTGACACGAAGCAGTCCGGCATCCAGCCGCAGGGCTACGTGGCCACCGGTACGGACTGCGACGACACGCGCGCGAACGTCGCTCCCGGCAAGGCCGAGGCCTGCGACGGACTGGACAACAACTGCAACGCGCAGGTGGACGAAGGGGTGGGCTCGACGTGGTACCGCGACGCGGACGGTGATGGCCATGGCAACTCCAGCCAGTCGACCGTCGCGTGTTCGCAGCCCTCGGGCTACGTCTCCAACGCCAGCGACTGCAACGACACCAATGGGAGCATCCGGCCTGAGGCCCCGGAGGTCTGTGATGGCCAGGACAACAATTGCAACGGGCAGGCCGATGAAGGCGTGAGCGCCCTCTGGTACCGGGACGCGGATGGTGACGGCTACGGCAACCCGGGCAACTCCGCCGCGGCCTGCGGCCAGCCTTCGGGCTACGTGGCCAACTCCAGTGACTGCAACGACGCCAATGGGAGCATCCGGCCCGGTGCGGCGGAAGCCTGCGACGGCGTGGACAACAACTGCAATGGCGCCGTGGATGAGGGCACGGGCTCGACGTGGTACTACGACGGCGACGGTGACGGCTATGGAACCTCGCAGTCGACCAGGGCGTGTTCCAGGCCCTCGGGATATGCCGGCAACTCGGGCGACTGCAACGACTCCAACCCGAACATCCGGCCCGGCGCCACGGAGGTCTGCGACAACGTGGACAACAACTGCAACGGCTCCGTGGATGATGGGGTGGGCCCGACCTGGTACTACGACAGCGACAAGGACGGCTATGGCTGGATCATCACGGCGCAGGCGTGCACGGCCCCGCCGGGCTATATCGCCCGCGGGGGCGACTGCAATGACTTCAACGCGAGCATGTACCCTGGGGCGACCGAGGTCTGCGACGGCTTGGACAACAACTGCAACGGCGCCGTGGATGATGGCGTGGGTCCGACCTGGTACCTGGACTACGACAGCGATGGTTACGGCGGGAGCCAGTCGAGACGGGCGTGCTCGCAGCCTTCGGGCTACGTCGCCAACTCCAGCGACTGCGACGACTTCAGCTCCGTCGTCTGGCCCGGGGCCCCGGAGGTCTGTGACTGGCAAGACAACAACTGCAACGGCCTGTCGGACGAGGGCCTGGGAGCGTGGTACGCCGACGGCGATGGTGACGGTTACGGCAATCCGCTGGGGCTGGCGTACAACTGCATCCAGCCTTCCGGCTACGTCGCCAACGCCTCGGACTGCGACGACTCCAACCCGGCCATCCATCCCGGGCGTGCGGAGGTCTGCGATAGCCTGGACAACAACTGCAATGGCGCCTCCGACGAAGGCGGCGTCTGCGCACCGGTCTGCCCCTCGGATGAGACCGCGTGCGGCAATCTGTGTGTCGACCTCTCCAGTGACTTCAACAACTGCGGAAGCTGCGGCCGCCGATGCTCGAACTACAAGTTCGAGTGCAGGCAAGGCAGCTGCGTGCAGTACTAGCTGGGATTGAACCGCGGCTCCTGAGCCGTCCGGGGAAGAGGCGGTCAGGCGATGAAGGCCTGGCCGCCTCTTCTTGCGTCGTGCGGTGGCCCGTTACCGGAACTGCCACGCCCGGACGTAGTTGACCTCGAACGAGTTGCCTTCACCCGTCGGGGTCGTGCTGTCCGGCGTGCCGCTCGCGCTGCCGAACCACAGGTCCAGCAGGAGGTACATCGGGTCGCCCATGGACACGTTGACGGTGAGGAACGGCTGCCCGTCGAAGTAGAAGGTCTGCCGGTTCGCCTCCCACTTCACGCCGTAGACGTGGAAGGCCGCCGACAGGTCGGGGGTCTGCAACATGCGGGAGCCGGCGTTGCCATTGCTGGAGCCGTTGGGCCACACGGTGGCGGCGAAGGCGACCGGGTGCAGGCTGGAGTCACCCCAGCCGCTGTTGGGGCCACCGCCCGGGTACGCCTCCATGATGTCGATTTCGGGGCGGCGGTCGCCCGGGTGGGCGAAGAGCCAGAACGCCGGCCACACGCCCTTGCCGATGGGCAGCTTCGCCTGCATCTCGAAGTAGCCGTAGCGCTGCTGGAACTTCCCATCCGTGTCGAGGGTCCGGTTGAAGAAGTTGCCGCTGGCGTCGCGCTGCGGCCAGATCTTCAGCACGCCGTTGCGGACCGCGTAGTTGAGGGTGGGGTTCGACGTCTCGTACCAGATGTGATCATTCCACACGCTGGTGTTGAAGCCGTTGTTGAACTCCTCGGAGAAGGTCAGCACGTAGGCGCTCGCGTCCTGTCCCACGGGGCCGTTGCCCGTCGGCTGCCCACCACCGACGGTGAGCGTTCCGACGGTGTAGCGCAGCTCGTTGTCGGCCGTGACGCCGCTGCCCGTCGTCAGCGCCACGCGCTGCATGGGCGAGGCGATGTTGTAGAGCCCCACGCGAACCGTGTACGTGCCCGAGGCGAGGTTCGTGGGGAGCGCCACGACGCGGTTGTAGGCGATGGCGCCGCTCCAGGTCGCCGTGCTGACTGGCGGCAGGTGGTCCGCGCCCAGGTTGGGGTACTGCACGCCGTTCGCATCCACCAGGTGGACGAAGACGTAATAGCTCTGGCTCATCGGCACTGCGTTGAACCGCAGCCCCATCGTCACGTTCTGCCCGGCCTGGCCGGACAGGTTGGGAGTGGAGAGCTGGAGGACCTGGGTGGTGGCGGGCTGCTGCGCGCTCACGGTGAGCGTTCCGACGGTGTAGCGGAGCTGATCATCGACGGTGACGCCGCTCCCCATCGCCAGGGCCACGCGGCCCCAGGGCGAGTGCGTCTGCGAGAGACCGACCCGGATGCTGTAGGTGCCCAACGGCATCGACGATGGAAGCGTCACGGTGCGGTTGTACGCAACGGCCCCGCTCCACTGCGACGTACCGACCGGCGGGAAGTGGTCCGCGCCGTCAGGAGCGTGGTTCACGCCGTTCGAGTCGATGAAGTGGATGAAGACGTTGTAGTTCTCCGCCTGCGGCACGGCGTTGAACCGCATCGCCACCGTCACGGCCTGGCCGGGCTGCGACGACAGGCTGGGCGTGCCTAGCCGCTGCACGGTGCTCGTCTGGGCCGCGCTGACCGCGGGGATCAGCGCCAGGAGCAAGGCGGCGAAGAGCGAAGCGGGACTTCGTCTGGACGACGTCATGGGGATCTCCGGGGAGGGGACGAACGCACTGATTGATCCGCAGTGCGCTCTTCACGGCTATACCCGAAAGTCCGTTTGTCCAGACCTTGAAATCAGTCCTGCTTCAGGGTGCGGAACACTGCCGGCAACTCCTGCTCACCCAGCCCCGCGCCCAGAGCCCGCCGGTAGTTCTCCAGCAGCTCCCGCGGGAAGCGGGCGCTGATGCGGGCGTCCGTGCTCAGCCGGACGATGTGCTCGATGGCCGCGACATGGGTGTTGAGGCTGCACTGCTGGCCGGTGAAGTCGTTGCGCGCGATCATGTCCTGCGCGGCGTCCGCGGTGACGGAGATCAATCCCAGGAAGGAGTTCTTCTGGGCGAAGAAGGCCTTCGGGTCCAGCCCCTCGGCCTGGCACATCGCCGCGGCGTGGAGGACCGCCAGGGAGCCTCCGTAGTAGGCCTCGAGGATCGCGCAGTCGAGCGTCGCGGCGGAGCCGATCTTCTCGTCGACGTAGACGGAGTTCCTGGCGATGGCCTTGAGGGTCTCCTGGTGCCGGTCGAACACCGCTCGCGCCCCGGCGTAGTAGACCGTCGCGTAGTCGGTGGCCACGAACGCGGGATAGGCGAGGATCGCCGCATCCAGGTAGTCCACGCCGTGGGCCCTCGCCCACTCCAGGCCTCCGCGCGCATCCGCCGGTGAGCCGCTGGTGAGCTGGACCAGCGTCGTTCCCGCCAGCGCCGACGCGACGATCTGCGAGGCGACCAGCTCCGACCACGCCGCGTAGTTGGACAGCGAGACAACCACGAGCGACCGCCCGGTGACGGCCTCCACCAGGTTCTCGAACGCGACGGTGCCACCGCCCACGGCCCTGGCCTTGCCCGGCGTCCGGTTCCACACCGCGACGTCGTGCCCCGCTGAGGCGAAGGCTCGCGCCAGCGCGCTGCCCATGAGACCACTGCCAATCACCGCGAGCTTCGTCGAACGGCTGGACGTCATCGTCACGCTCCTGTTGTGAGGCACCCAGCCTCGAAGCACGCGCACTCCACGTCAACCCGGACACTTGCCGAACGGCCTGGCCACCCAGCCCTGTCCCCCTTGCTCGCCTTCCTGCCTGGCGTCCTTCCTCACTCCAGGTGCGCCCGCACTGCGTCATCCCCATCCCTCCCCCCGAGGAGACACCATGGCCAGGAAGATGAAAGCGGCGCAGGTGCAGAAGGCGGGCGGCACGCTCGAGGTGATTGAGCGTGAGGTCCCCGAGCCCGGTCCCGGGCAGGTCCGGATCGCGGTGGAGGCGTGTGGCGTCTGCCACAGCGACGCCATCACCAAGGAAGGCTGGATGCCCATCCAGTACCCCCGGGTTCCGGGCCACGAAGTCGTGGGCCGCATTGAACGGGTGGGCCCTGGCGTGACGGCCTGGAAGGAAGGACAGCACGTCGGCGTGGGCTGGCACGGAGGCCATTGCGGCCAGTGTGTCGCGTGCCGCAGCGGCGACTTCGTCACCTGTGAGAAGCAGCAGATCTGCGGCATCAGCTATGACGGTGGCTATGCCGAGTACCTGGTCGCGCCCCAGGAGGCGCTGGCCCGGGTCCCGGAGGGGATGAGCTCCGAGGATGCCGCGCCCCTGCTCTGCGCGGGCGTCACCACGTACAACTCCCTGCGCAACATGGGCGCGCGGCCGGGGGACCTGGTCGCGGTGCAAGGCATTGGCGGCCTGGGCCACCTGGCCATCCAGTACGCCAGCAAGTTCGGCTACCGCACCGCCGCCATCTCGCGTGGCGCGGACAAGAAGGCCCTGGCGATGGAGCTGGGCGCGCACGAGTACATCGACACGGAGAAGGGCAAGCCCGCGGAGGCCCTCCAGAAGCTCGGGGGCGCGCGCGTCATCATGATGACCGCGTCGAGCAGCAGCCTCGCGGGCGAGCTCCTTGGAGGCCTGGGACGCAACGGCACCCTGCTGCTGCTGGGCGCGGGCTCGGAGCCCATCCCCGTGAGCAGCCTGTCCATGATTGGAAAGCGCACGCGCATCCAGGGCTGGCCCAGCGGCGTGCCCCAGGACTCGCAGGAGGCCATGGCCTTCAGCGCGCTCGTGGGCGTGCGCTCGCGCAACGAGGTGTTCCCCCTGGACCGCGCGGCGGAGGCCTACGAGCGGATGATGAGCAACAAGGCCCGCTTCCGGGTGGTGCTCAAGATGCGCTGACTTGCCGGGGAACGGCCGGGGTGGGGATGCTTGCGCCGTCCTCTTCCCCGGTGCCCTCCGCATGTCCCCTGCCCGTCCGCTCCTCCGCCTCGCGGCGCTGTCCCTCACCCTGGCCCTCCCGGCTCCCACCTGGGCCGAGGAGGCTCCGCCCTCCGTGCGTGAGCGCGAAGCCGCGCTGCTCGTGGGGAGCGTGCTGGGGGCAACGCCCATGTTGGAAGACCTGCGCTCGCTGGTGGATGAAGTGGGCGGGAGGGCCACGGGCTCCGAAGCCAACCAGCGCTCCGTGTCCTGGGCGCTGGAGCGCTTCCGCGCCGCGGGCGTGACGGCGCGCGCGGAGCCCTTCCCCATGCCGGCGCTGTGGCTGGAGCGCGCCGCCACCGCGTCCGTGAAGGGCCAGGACGTGAGCTTCGCCCCGCGCGTGGCCGCGATGCCCTTCTCCACCGCCACGCCCAAGGGAGGCCTCACCGCTTCGCTGCTGGACGCGGGCCGGGGCACCGAAACGGACTTCAAGCGCCTGGGCACGAAGGCGCGCGGCTCGTACCTGCTGGTGGAGACGGACGAACTCAAGGACGTCGACGGGCTCTTCCGCGAGTACGACGAGGCGGCGACCATCGAGTCCCGCGCGTTCGCCGCGGGCGTGACTGGCGTCGTCTACATGGGCAGCCGGCCGGGCAATCAGCTCTACCGGCACAGCGTCTCGGTGGGCCCCAGGAACACCCGCCCCATGCTGGTGATGGAGCGCGACGGCGCGAAGCGCGCGCTGCGGCTGCTGCGCTCCGGCAAGACGCTGAACCTCACCGCGGTGTTGGACCTGCGAACGGGCGGCCCCTACGAGTCA
The DNA here is from genome assembly GCF_003611625.1 of Corallococcus sp. CA054B. Taxonomy (NCBI): domain Bacteria; kingdom Pseudomonadati; phylum Myxococcota; class Myxococcia; order Myxococcales; family Myxococcaceae; genus Corallococcus; species Corallococcus sp. CA054B. The sequence continues at coordinate 16,380 of NZ_RAVY01000028.1, read as the reverse complement.
CGCAACGTCATTGGCGAGATTCGCGGCACCACGCATCCCGATGAGGTCGTCGTGCTGGGGGCGCACCTGGACAGCTGGGACCTGGGCGGCGGCGCGCTGGACAACGGCGCCAACGTCGCGATGCTGCTCGACCTCGCACGGCAGATGCAGCGCCTGGGGCTGAAGCCCGCGCGCACCCTGCGCTTCGCGCTGTGGAACGGCGAGGAGCAGGGCATGCACGGCTCGGCTGGCTATGCGCGCACGCACGCGGCGGAGCTGGACCGGCACACCCTGGCGCTGTCGGTGGACATCGGCTGCGGGCGCATCACCGGCTTCTACACGAACGGCCGGCCCGCGCTGGTGCCGCTGGTGGACAAGGCCTTGAAGCCGGTGACGGGCCTGGGCCCCTTCGCGCAGGTGGACGTGCCGGTGGTGGGCACCGACAACTTCGACTTCATGATGCACGGCGTGGCCAACCTCATCGCCAACCAGGAGCCGGCCACGTACGGGCCCAACTACCACGCGCGCTCGGACGAGTTCGAACAGTGCGACGCGCGCACGCTGCGCGCCAATGCGGCCGTGGTGGGCGCGCTCGCGTGGGGCTTCGCGACGATGGAAGAGAAGCTGCCCCGGCAGAGCCGCGCGGAGGTGGAAGCACTCGTGCGCGACACCGACCTGGGCCAGCAGATGAAGTCGTTCAACGTCTGGGAGGAATGGACCGCCGGCACCCGGGGGCACCCGCTCGACGGGAAGCCCGTCCAGGCACCGCGCTGAACCGGGCGGCCATCCAGTCCCCAGGCCTCTCGCCTGGGGAACAGGCCCGACGGCCTCAGAGCGCCGCTGGCTGCTCCTGGTGCATCCGGGCCTCCACCTGGCGCTGGATGACCAACAGCTGGTCGAGCCTGTCTCTCAGCTCCTCACGCAGCTCGAGCTTGTCGGTGCGGACGATCTCATCCCGCAGCGCATCAGCGCTTTCGGCCAGCACTGCGTGGAGCAGGTGGATCTGCTGCTGGGAGAACTCCAGGACCATGGGACACCTCATCGTCAGGAGAACAGCGCGCGGCACACACCATGAAGTGTAAGCACGCGCTCGCCCACTGCCCCTGACGCGGCCGGCATTGCCTGGCCGGGTGTCTGGTCTCCTACACCCAGGGTGCGGCGCCCCGAAGCCGGGTGGCCGCACCCCAGGGATGGCTCAGCGCAGCGCGATGAGCGAGGCCACGAGCAGCGACACGACGCTCATGACCTTGATGAGGATGGCCACGCCCGGACCGGACGTGTCCTTGAAGGGGTCGCCCACCATGTCGCCCACGACGGCGGCCTTGTGGACGGCCGAGCCCTTGGCGTGACCCGGCAGCTTGCCCTTCTCGATGAACTTCTTGGCGTTGTCCCACGCACCGCCCGCGTTGGCCATGTAGAGGGCCATGGTGGCGCCGACGACGAGCGAGCCGGCCAGGAGGCCCGCCAGGGCGAGGGGCCCCAGCACCCAGCCCACCAGCGGCGGGGCGACGATGGCGATCAGGCCCGGGAAGATCATCTCGCGCAGCGCGCTCTTGGTGGAGATGTCGACGATCTTCTTGGGGTCCGGCTCGGCCTTGAGCTCCATCAGGCCGGGGATCTCACGGAACTGACGGCCAATCTCCTCCACGATGGCGCCAGCGGCGCGACCCACCGCGAGCATGGTGGAAGCGCCCACCAGGAACGGGAGGATGGAGCCCAGGAGCAGGCCCACGATGACGTTCGGGTTGGTCAGCTCCAGGCTCATCTCCGCCAGGCCGTTGGCGACGCGGGTGTGATTGACCTCCAGGTTGAACGCGGAGAACAGCGCGATGACCGTGAGGGTCGCGGAGCCGATGGCGAAGCCCTTGCCGATGGCGGCCGTGGTGTTGCCCACTGCGTCCAGCTCGTCGGTGATGGCGCGCACTTCCGGGCCCAGGCCGGACATCTCGGAGATGCCGCCCGCGTTGTCGGAGATGGGGCCGTACGCGTCCACCGTCATCACGACGGCGGTACCGCCCAGCATGCCCACCGCCGACAGCGCGATGCCGTACAGGCCGAGCGCGCGGTCCGCGATGTAGGCCACCAGGGCGATGGTGGCCATGGAGATGCCCACGCTCTCCATGCCGACGGCGAGGCCGCGGATGAGGTTGGTGCCCGCGCCCGTGATGGAGGACTCCGCGATGCGCTGCACCGGCGTGGACGACGTGTAGTAGTCCGTGACGAGGCCGATGATGGCGCCGCCGAAGGCACCCGCCGCCAGCGCGATGGTGATGTTCTGGGACAGGCCGAACACGTTCATCAGCACGAACGACAGACCCACCAGGATGACGGGGGGCATGATGAGCGCGCTGCGCAGCACCTGCGCGGGGTTCATGTGCTTGAGCGCGCGGGCGATGAAGATGCTCAGCAGGCTGACGACCAGACCGATGGCGGACAGCACCAGCGGGAGGATGACGCCGGCCAGCTTCGCGTTGCCCGTCGCGTTCGTGTCCACCACGAGGCGGGAGAGCTCCGTCGCGTTGGCGGTCAGCGCGATGGCCATGGCGGCGACGATGGCGGCCACCATGGACTCGTAGATGTCCGCGCCCATGCCGGCCACGTCGCCCACGTTGTCACCCACGTTGTCGGCGATGACGCCGGGGTTGCGCGGGTCGTCCTCGGGGATGTTCTCGATGACCTTGCCGGCGATGTCGGAGCCCACGTCCGCGGCCTTGGTGTAGATGCCGCCGCCCACGCGCGCGAAGAGCGCGATGGAGCTGGCGCCCACGGCGAACGAGTGGAGGATGGGGGACAGCTCCGGGCTGGAGCGGAACACGTAGTAGACGACGCCCATGCCGATGAGGCCCAGGCCGGCGACGGCGAGGCCCATCACGGCGCCGCCATCCAGCGCGACGAGCAGCGCGTTCGGCTTGGAGCCCGTGCGCGCGGCCTGCGCGGTGCGCACGTTCGCGAACGTCGCGGCCTTCATGCCGATGTAGCCCGCGAGCAGCGACAGGAACGCACCCGCCACGAAGCTCGCGCTGGCGATCGGGCCCAGCGCCAGGCCGATGGCGATCGCCACGACCACGCAGTAGACCGCGAGCACCTTGTATTCGCGGACGAGGAACGCCATCGCGCCTTCGCGGATGTAGCCCGCGATGCGGTTCATCGTCGCGTCACCATCGGGGAGACCCTTGACGCGGAAGTAGAAGAACGCAGCGAAGAGCAGACCGACGGCGCCGATGACGCTCGGTGCGATCGCCCAGAATTCAGATTCGAGACTCGACAACTCCATCCGTTCCTCCAGAGCAGTCCCGGGGGCCCCTGACCGCTCACCCTGCGGATCGCTCGCGTGCCGCGCGAAATGTGCGGAGGGCCTATACGTGATTTCAGGGCAAGCGGGGAGCCTCCTCGGAGCGGACGGCCCCACCCGGGTCCTTGACGCAGTAGGAGTTCAAAGGGATCCGGCGGGGCCTGGAGGGCCCATCGAGTGGATTGAAGTACCCGGATTCACTGGTGATTCAGCTCGACACAGGGGGAGGTTTCACCGCCACCCCGGGGTTGGAGCGCCACCGCGAGTTCCAGCCACAGCGGCATGCCGGTTCGCGGGGGGGGCGTACCCCCAGCACCTGGACATGCCAGCATGACGCCCCAAGGAGATGGAATGCCCGCTTCTCTCTTCCTCGAGCAACTCACGTTCAGCGGCGGCGAGCGCATCCCGCTCGAACCCGACGCCATCGTCGTCATCGTCGGGCCCAACAACGCCGGCAAGAGCGTGACCCTCCGGGAGATCTTCAGCCAGTCCGGTGAGACGAACAATCACGTCGTCGTCCACGCGGACGTGGGCCGTCTTGGGACAACCGACGAGTTCCTGGAGCGGATGGCTCCGTATCGTCTGGCCGAAGCCGGGTACTACCAACTCCAGTCACTGCAAGCCCCGAAGTATTCGAAGGCCGTCAACAGCTTCGTGGGCTTCACGCCTGACACCGTAGATGAAGATTGGCTCCGGAATGCGTGGGAGCGAAAAGGCTTGAGCATTCTCAACAGGCTCTTCTTCGGCCTGATGGACCTCTCTACCCGCATCAGGGCCACCGACCCTGCGGACGTCTTCAACCTTACGAGCGACATCCCATACCACCCCATCCAGAAGATGTGCGTCGATCCGGCCCTGGCGGAGCGGCTCAGTCGCTACTTCCGACGAGCCTTCGGACAGGCGCTCATCGTCAACCGGACCGCGGGCACCAAGATGCCCCTCCACTGCGGCACGGCACCTCCCCTGGATCCCGGCGAAGATCGGGTCTCCCCCAGCTACGCCAGGAAGCTCCAGGCGCTTCCCCTACTCCAGGACCAGGGCGACGGGATGCGCAGCTTCGCGGGCTGCATCCTTGATGTCACGGCCTCCGACAAGCATGTCGTCATGATCGACGAACCCGAGGCGTTCCTTCACCCGCCCCAGGCGCGCTTCCTCGGGACGCTGTTGGCGAAGGAGAAGCCCGCCGGGCGCCAGCTCGTCATCGCGACCCACAGCGGGGATCTGCTCCGGGGCCTGCTGGATGCCAACCCGGCCTCGCTCCAGATCATCCGCCTCACGCGCGAGGGAAACCTCAACCACGCGCGGACACTGGACAAGGACCGGATCCGCACGCTCTGGAATGAGCCCATCCTCCGTTTCTCCAACCCCCTGGATAGCCTCTTCCACGAGCAGGTCGTGCTCTGCGAGGCGGACGGAGATTGCCGCTTCTATGCCGCACTCCTGGAAGCGACCCGGTCCGAGGACACGGACTCCCGGATGCCCGACGTCATGTTCACGAGCACGGGTGGCAAACACAAAATCCCGACCATCGCCAAGGCCCTCGCCAGCATCGGCATCCCCACGCGCATGGTCGTGGACTTCGACATCCTGAACAGCGAATCCCCTCTCAAGGAGGCCGTCGAGGCCCTCGGAGGCAACTGGGACGACTTCCGACCTCGCTGGAAGCAGGTCAAGGCCGGCATCGAGCAACGCAAGCCGGAGCTCGAAACCACCCACGTCCAGAAGGAGATCCAGAAGCTCCTGAACCAGGTCACCACCGCGACCTTCCCCATGGACGTGGCCAAGAGCATCCGGGACGTGCTCAGGCGCGCCTCGCCCTGGGATGAAGCGAAGCTGCTCGGCGTGAACGCGGTCCCCAAGGGAGAGCTTCGCCAGGTGGCCGAGACGCTCCTCGCGGACCTGAAGCGCCTGGGGCTCTTCGTCGTGGAGTGTGGAGAGATGGAGAGCTTCGTCCCCACCGTCGGAGGACATGGAAACGCCTGGCTCGCGGAGGTGTTGCGCATGAACCTCCGGCAGGATCCCCACCTCGAACACGCCAGAAGGTTCGTCCAGGCGCTCTTTTCACCCCGGCCCGACGCCAAAGCCTGACTCGCGGCATCTGTCACGCGTCCGCGAGGTATGGCAGGAGCCCCGGCCATGAGCTTGCGTTTGGGGATCCTGGGGCTGGTGGAGAAGCATCCGGAGGATGGGCGCGCGTGGGACCTGCTCGCCAACACGCGGACACGTCCGCCACCCAGGAGCAGGCCCGCCAGCGCGCCGCGGAGCTGCTGCCGGACAGCCCCTCCGCCCAGAACAGCCTGGCCTGGTACTACGTGACCACGGACCAGCCCCAGAAGGGGCTCGCCCCGGCCCAGCGCGCGGTGCGGTTGATGCCGGGCAACTCGGCCATCCTCGACACGCAGGCGGCGCTGTTCTTCCAGACCGGACGGTGCCGGGAGGCCGTGGCCATGGGGCGGCGTGCGCTCGACATGCTCCACGAAGGCGTCCCGGATGCGGCGCGCCAGGACTTCAAGCGGATCGTCACCGTCTTCGAGACGAAGTGCGTCCCCGCGCCGTCGGCGCAGTCGAACCAGCCCCAGTTGACGGAAGGCGGCATGAGACAGCTACACCGCGTCTCATGCATCCTCACCTCGCGTCTCGAATCCCCTGGCGGGCCAGCGCCCTGGCCCTGCTCTGCATGAACGTGGCATGTGATTCATTGCCCGCCGCGGAGCCCTCCCCCTCCTCGCCGCTCGCCACGTCCGAAGCCCGGCTGGACCCACCGACGCAGTTCTCCGACGTGGCCTTCGTGGGCACCGCCGCGTGTTCCAACGACTACAGCCGCATCGACAACTGTTACAACGCGGAGAACCCCCAGCGCCCCAGCATCTTCCGCGAGGTGTCGGCGGCCTGGCGCCCCCATCGCGCGGCCAGCACCACGCCGCTGTCCGTGCGCCCCTCGGCGCTCACCGGCGTGATGCAGCCCTTCCCTCCGTTCGAATACGACAACGGCTGGAACGCGCCGCGCACGCCCGAGTCCGCGGACGCAGCCCAGGCCATCCAGGTGATGCCCTTCAACCGGGGCAGCAACGACGGGCGGCTCTTCGTGCGCGGGGGCTGCCGTGGCTGCGCGGAGGGCTCCACCCTCTACACCTTCCGTCCGGAGCTGCTGGGCCCGGACTTCCGCTACGACTTCGCCCAGAAGGGCACCCGCTACGTGCAGCCCACGTGGCAGCCGGGGCTCCATCCCTTCGTCGCCTTCAACCCGATGCCCGGCTACACCCGGCTTGCGGCGAAGAACAACGGCGACTTTCCGGACATGCTCCACAGCACGCTGTGCGAGGACTCCGTGTCGTCGCTGAACGCGGCGGGCCGCGGCCGCAACCCGCTGGCGTGCCGGGCCCGCTACGAGGCCACCTCGCCGTGGGTTTCCGGGGACTGCTACGACATCTCGCTCGTCTACGGAATGGTCGCCTCCGACGGGAAGCGCTGGGAGCTGCGCTCCACGGCGCTCACCGTCTTCGTGCGCAATCCCAAGCTCGTGACGGCGGGCGACTCCGTGGGCGGAGGGACCGCGAACTGGGGCCTCTGGGTCTACCCGCGCAACCCCGAAGGCGAGCTCAAGTCCCTGCCCACCTGGGACCTGCCGCCGTTCCGGCCGTTCAACGTCCACGACTCCAACTGGGGCGACATGAACGCCGGCTCCGCGTACAGCGTCCCCGGGACGCCGGACACCATCGACTGGCGCAAGCTGTTCACGCAGAACCCCAGCTTCCAGTGCTACACCCCCAAGAAGATCCTCGGCATCACCTTCTACGTCCGCAACACCGCCGCCACCGCGCCCAAGTGGTGCCAGTTCTTCGACCGGCAGAGCTTCGCGGGCGACCTGAAGGTGGAGGACGACGAGGACGCCGTCATCGGCAACGGCGGCACGTGGAACGGCATCGTCGGCAGCGGGCCGGATGAGAAGCACCTGGCGATGTTCGAGCCCGCGACCAGCGGCGATGGGCGGATGCTCATCCTGAACATGGGCGGCCTCTTCTACGCGTCCTCAAACGACATCTGCCAGGCCGCGAGCTGGAACCACTTCAAGCCCATCAGCATGATGCCCATGGACCCCGCGGTGAACACCCGCTACGAACTGGCCCGCTCGCAGGTCATCAATGGCCAGCCACGCAACTTCCGCGACACGCTGGGCAACCCCATCCCCTTCGGCGTGCGCAACCAGGGCGCGTACGCGTGGCTGGACCGCGAGGGCAAGAACCTGTTCTTCGCGGCGAAGAACAACCCCCATGACGGCTACTACGCGCGGCAGGTGTTGAGGGAGGAGCGCTTCGCGCCCTTCTCCTACTTGGATCAGCTGTGGAGCGCGCCCACGTCCGACGCGGACCGGGCCCGCTTCAATCCGGACCGCGCGCCGGCGCAGGCCATCAGCGTGCTGGGGGCCTGGACGCACGGCAAGGCCGTCATCCTGGACAACGGCATGAGCATCACCGACCTGGGAGGCAACAGCGAGGACCACTTCCAGCGCACCTACTCCCTGCGCCTCTACGCGGGCGCGGACCTGTCCCTGTCGCCCAGGGGCAGCTCGCAGCTGTTCTCCTTCGAGAACCAGCTCAACACCTTCAATGCCTTGCGCCCCACGCTGCCCTTCGACGTGGTGTGGAACTTCCAATCCAACACCCAGCGCAACTCCGAGGTGGCCTTCGACGACTACCTCAACAAGCGCGCCTTCGTGGTGGCGCACATGAACGCGGCCATGCGCATGGACGTGTCTCCCGAAGGTCCCTGGCGCGCGGAGACCTTCCCGCAGGATGGCTTCATGCCCACCCGCAACGCGTGGGCCTACGTGCGCGGAGGCGACGTCGCGGACTTCCGCTTCGTGCGCAACCCGCTGGCGCAGAACGCGGCCACGGGCAGCCCGGTGTTCGGCACGGACGGGCCGCAGCCTCCGGGCTCCGTCCGGCTGCGGGGCGGCGCGCGCATCGAGCCGGTGGCCCTGGGCGGCGTCAGCGGCAAGGGCGTCTGGCTGGATGGCCGCAACGACTTCATGGACATGGGCTACCCGGTGGATGGCTCGCGCCGCGACTGGCTGTTCGGCATCTGGCTGGACTCCCGCATGGCTCCGCCGCCCGTCCCCTGGCCCGGCGGCGTCTCACGCACCGTGCCGCGCACCCTGTTCTACTTCTCCGACAACTCGTGGGTGGGCCTGGTGCAGGCGGTCGACGGCTACTCCAACACCTGGCACGAGCTCACCGGCTACAACGGCCAGACGGGCTCCACGTTCACCGTGAACCTGGGTTCGCTGGTGCAGCCCGGCACGTACTTCCACTTCGGCATGAAGGTCTACACGCTCGCCGGGCAGCGGAAGCTCACGTTCTACATCAACGGCACGGCGCATTCGTCGCTGACCGTGGCCTCGTGGGACCTGGGCTTCGACCCGATGTACAACTCCATGAACGGCTGGACGTGGATGACGGTCGGCGACCCCGGTCCCGACTTCGTCCGGGGACAGGCGCGGATGCCCTTCCATGGCTGGGTGGATGAGCTGCGCATCTACGCGCTCTCCCCCGGAGACGCGACGCGGCCCTGGGTGGAGGAGTTGCTGTGCAACCAGGCCCTGGGAACGACCGTGGACCTGACCTACCGCGCCTCGGAGGTGTACTCGCCGGTGCTGGAGACGCTGCGCTCGCGTTCGTATCAGTACCCGCTCTCGTCGGGCCGGGCGCTGTGTGAGCAGCTGCGGCTGGAGTCCTACGTGGAGCCGCTGGATTACCCGGCCCAGTCGGGCGAGCACCTGTGCATCGACCGCGTGCACAAGAATCCCCAGCCGGTGCAGCAGTGGCGCGAGCGCTGTCTGCGTCCGTCGATGATGGCCATGCCCCATCTGGAGGCGGACCTGCCTCGGCCGGACTCCACCAGCAACGCCTTCTGTCAGTCGTGCCACACGTCCAGCGCGCCGCTGCCGGGCCTGCGGATGGGCGCCCTGACCGCGGGCAGCGTCAATCGCCACCAGGATCCACGCCGCCAGCCGATGAACGTCCCGGCGGTCCTGGGTGGAGCCGTGCCGCCCTGGCTGCTCGTGCGCGTGGATCAGCCGGACGGCACCTTCACGCTGGATCACCACTTCGACTGGCTCAACGCTCCGTGAGCGCGGTGGGGACCTCCCGTGCGAGCAGGAGGTCCCGCAGCCGTGCCGTCTGGTCCGCGCTCCAGCCTTCGGGCCGCAGGAGCGCGGCCCAGCCGTCCACGTGCTCGGCGGTGTAGACGTGGCCGTGGCCCGCGGGCACCTCCATGCCCAGGGGCAGGTCCGCCGTCACCTGCCAGAACGTCACGAAGGGGATCCACACCATCTGGTCCAGGACGTCATCGCCTCGCGGCTCACGCAGCCAGTCCGGCCGCTGCACCAGGAGCCGGGGACTCCACCAGATGATGGGGTCGGAGGGATGCAGCAGGTACAGCACGCGCGAGTCTCCCCACGGCGCGGACGCGGGCGGGATGTCCGTCCCCGGCCGGCGGCTGAAGCGGACGATGCGGCCCTGACGGTAGATGGGCTCCACCTCGGGGCTGCCCGGGTCCCGGTGGTCGGTGAACGCGCGATACAGGGTGTTGAAGTTCGGCGGGCCCACGAAGAGGACTCCGTCGGTGCGGTTGGCCAGGTCCCGCTCGCCGCTGAACGCGGTCTCTCCACCGTAGGAGCCCAGGCTCTCTCCGAACACCAGCAGCTTCGGCCGCTGGCCGGGAGGAAGCCGCGACCAGCGCTCATGGACTTCGTCGAAGAGCGCCCGGCCTGACTCCCGCGCCCGCGCCTGATCCACCAGGACGGAGAGCCACGACCACAGATGCGAGTACTGCATGGCGACGACTGCGGAGTCACCGCCGGTCATGTACTCGAAGGCGTCCACGGCCTCCGGCACCACCCAGCCACTGCCCGTGGTCGTCACCACCAGCAGGTACGCGCGGTCGAAGCCGCCAGCCCGCTCCAGGTCATCGACCGCGAGCGCGGCGCGGGCCTCCGCATCTGGCGCGGAGGCATAGCCCGCGTACGCGCGAATGGGTTCCTTCACCGCCGTGCCATGGAAGCGCGAGAGCTCTTCGACCGAGGGCCCGCGCCCGATGAAGTTGCGCCCTTCCCGTCCCAGGGACTCCCACGGAATGGGTGAGCCCGGGCCCCCGGAGCGCAGTGCTGTACTCGGTGGCACCACGCCCTCGTCGGTCATCGTGTCCTGCACCTCCAGCGTGCGGTCCGCGGCGGAGATGAGCCCGTCCCACAGCAAGCCGCTGGCCACCAGCGCGGTGAGCACCACGACGGCCAGTCCGCTCGTCGCCCGGGCCACGCGAGGCCCGATGTGTCTTGAGAGCCGCGAAGCCAACGCGCGGGACACGGCACGCAGGCCACGCCCCACGGCGATGATCACGAAGAAGACGACCGCAGCGACAACGGGAGCGAACAGATATCCCGCGCGGCCCGGAGAGGGCATGCCCATGAGCTCCCGCAGGCGCTGTTGCCAATGCCAGCCGAGCAGCAGCGCGCCCGCCAGCGCCACGGCGGCCACGATGAAGAAGCCCTGCCATGCGCGACGGTGGGGCGTCCTCGCGGGACGGTCCGCGAACTCCCGCCAGAGCCAGGCCCCCAGGCACCCGAGCCCATAGCCGATGGCCGCGCTGAGGCCGCTGACGAACCCCTGGAACGGCCCGCTGCGAGGCAGCAGCGACGGAGTGAAAGCCAGACAGGCGAAGAGGAGCGCCACCCAGGCCCCCGGCAAGGTGTAGCGGAGCCAGCAAGGCCATGTCCGGCTGGCACGTCGGGTCTGGCGCACCGCGACGGGTTGGTCGGCGTGGGTGAGGAAGTGCTCCATGCGAACTCCCCGCGAGTGCGCAGGCTCTCCGGAGCGCACTCCAGAGGGTAGGCCCCAAGACCGCTCCCCAGCAGCGAGCGCATGCCATGTCTGGCTCCGTGACTGCCAATGGATTCAGCCGCCGGGTGGGCCTGCTCGCACTCCCCGCGAAGTGCCTGATAGCCTTACCGGATGCTTCCCCGTGCCCTCGCTCCCACCCTGTTCGGTGCCTCGGTCCTGTGGCCACTGCATGCGCTCGCCTGCATCAACGCGATGGACTCCGCAGCGAGGGACTTCAATCTGCCCTTTTGGGGCGAGCTGTTCCTCTGGACCGCGGGCGCGGTGATCATGAACCGCGTCGTCGTCCACAATGTCTGGGGACCGACCGTGAAGGAACAGCCCCGGCCAACGGCCGCGCGCCGGAATTTCTTCCTGGTCATTGGCGTCGCCCTCGTCCTGTTGCTGGCAACGGCCTGGGTGGGCGGAAGTTTCATGGACGTCAGCGCTCAGGCTCTCTCCTATTGCGCGATAAGCATTCGCGGCGTGGTGGTGCTGATGGCCAGCCCCATCGTGCTCTTCGTCCTGCAAGCCCTCTACTTCCACGGGCCGGGCCGGCGGCGGTTTTGTGGCACAAGACGCAAGGCCATCATGAGCCTGGTGCTCACGTCGGCCGTCCTGGTGTGGGGATTGGGGACGGCCCGCGAGTCCCTCATCTTCCCGGAGCTCATGTGCCACAACGTGCGGCTCAGCTACTGGTCCTCCTCCTCCTACGACTGAGCGACCTTCGTGGCATTGCGCGTCCCTCTCCTCGGCACCCTGGCCGGTGTCGCGCTCGTCGTGGCCGTGGCCGGTGGTGGCTATGTGCCCATCCGTGACGCGGACGTGCTGGCGCTGCGCCTGCGGACGCGGGTGCTCGCCCCCACGAAGCCCTCACCGGCGACGCCAAGGGAGGCCGTGGAGCATTTCCAGTGCAATCGCTGTCATGTCGTCCCCGGACTCGGACCGGTGTCCGCGCGCCTGAGCGAGAACTGCGTCACGTGCCATCAGGCCATCGCCGCGGGGAGGATGGACCTCTGGTACAAGCGGGCGGAGGTCGAGCGGTGGAAGGGACACATCAACCACCTGGTGAGGACCCCGGACCTCGGCTCGCTGGGCCAGCGGGTCAAGCGCGAGTGGCTCGTCTCCTGGCTCCAGGCGCCGCACGTGGTGAGGCCGCTCTACGGCGCCACCATGCCCCGGATGAAGGTGGGCCCGAAGGACGCGGAGCTGCTCGCGGACTTCTTCGCGGTGACCGAGCAGGAGTCGGCGGAACCCTCGAAAGGTGATGTGGAGGCAGGCCGGGCGCTCTACGCGGAGCACGCATGCGCGAGCTGTCACTACCGGGGAGACTCCCCGCTCGCGTCCCTGCGCTACGGCGCGCCGGAGTTCAACAGCCCCTCGGCCCGGAGGCAGGCCCCCGACCTGCGCCACGTGCGTGACCGCATGTCCCTGGCGCAACTGCGGAGCTGGCTGACGGATCCGCGCCGCATCCTCCCCGACACGGAGATGCCCACCTTCCGGTTCACCCCGAAGCAGGTCGAAGACCTGGCGGCCTTCCTGCGCGAGCCCCTGCCCCAGGTGGCGGAAGCGCCACGGTCCCGGTACCAACCCAAGCGGCTGGAGCGAGAGGTCCACTATCCAGAGGTCGCGCAGAAGCTCACACGGCACCTTTGCTACCACTGTCACTCCGACCTGCGGCGGCCCGGAGATCAGGGGCCGGGGAACTCGGGCGGGTTCGGCTACGGCGGTGCCTCACTCGACCTGGCCACGCGCGAAGGCCTGCTCCGCGGCATCCGGCGCGACGGCCAGTTCCGCGGGCTCCCGGATCGACTGGAGGATGGGACGCCCCGGCTGGTGGCCGCGCTGCTCGCACGGCAGGGAGAGCTGGACGGGCACTTCCAGCCGGGCGTGCTGGGCATGCCCCTGGGCCTGCCGCCCATTCCCGAAGAGGACATCGATCTCATCTTCTCGTGGATTGAGCAGGGCGCGCCCGAGTAGCTCGAAAGCGGATTCGCACCTCACCCCGGAGTATTCCCCTTGGCTCGCTTTCCATGGACTACCCTGTCCATGGGGATGAACCCGGGGGAGAGGCACGTCGCTTGAGCATTCGGAATGTCATCGTCATCGGAGGCACGGGCGACATCGGACGCGCCGTCGTCCACAAGCTGCGCGCGGAGGGGCTGCGCGTGGTGTGCGCCGCGAGTGACGTGACGACGGAGACGGCGGATTGCCTGCACGTGGACGTCACGCGCGAGGACTCCGTGAGGGCGCTGTTCGAACGGGCGGAGGCGGAGACGGGTCCTGTCGAGGTCCTGGTCAACTGCGCGGGCGTCGGAGTCTTCACGCCGCTCCATGAGACGTCCCTCGAGGACTGGAACCGGACCCTGGACGTGAACCTCACGGGCACGTTCCTGTGCGCGCGCGAGGCCTTCCGGTGGATGAAGCCCCGGGGCGGCGGGCGGATCATCCACATCGGGTCCGTGAGCGACCACCTCACGCTGCCCTTGAACGGGGCCTACGCCGCGACGAAGCATGGCGTCCGGGGACTGACCGGCGTCCTGAACGAGGAGGGCAAGGCGTTCGGCATCCGCGCCACCCTGCTGTCGCTCGGTGCCGTCTACACCTCCTTCTGGAAGTCGCGGCCGGAGTTCAGTCCGGCAGACATGCTCGCCGTGGAGGACGTGGCCCAGTGCATCTGGGAGATCGCGATGAAGCCCCCGAACGTGCGGATCGACGAGCTGCGCCTCGTCCCGCCGCAGGGGGTCCTCTGATGAAGCCGCAGCCAAAGGCACCTGTCGCCGTCGTCACCGGAGCCAGCCGGGGGATTGGAGCGGCCATCGCCACCCTGCTGTCCCGGACCGGGTTCGAGGTGGTCCTGGTGTCCCGTGATGTCGCCGCGCTGGAGCAACTCCAGAAGCAGCTCTTCGACGCCGGAGGCCGCGCGTGGCCGCTGGCCTGTGACGTCGCGAACCGGGACGAGGTGGAGTCAGCGCTCGGCCGGCTCGAAGCGAAGGTGGGCGTGCCCCAGGTGCTCGTGAACAACGCGGGCCTGGGTGGGCCGTTTCATCGCGCGGACGAGGTGAGCGTCGCCGAGTGGGATCTGCTGTTCGGCGTGAACGTGGAGGGCGTGCGCAACCTGTGTCAGTGGGCGCTGCCGCGAATGAAGGCGGAAGGCCATGGGCGCATCGTGAACGTCGCGTCCATCATGGGCCTCTTCGGTGGCGCGCAGTCGTCCACCTACGCGGCCACCAAGCACGCGCTCGTGGGCTACTCGAAGGCCATCGCCGCGGAGTGGGGAGCCTACGGCATCACCTGCAACGCGGTCTGTCCCGGATACATCGAGACGGACATGCTGGCGAACGCCCCCACTGCGTCACGCCAGCGCTTGCAGGAGCGCATCCCCGTGAAGCGCTTCGGAACGCCAGAAGAGGTGGCGGGGCTGGTGGCGTTCCTCGTGGGGCCCGCTGGCGGCTACGTCAACGGGAGCGCCCTGGTGATGGACGGTGGGCTGTCCTCCCATCTGGCGTCAGACCTGCCGTCATTCTGAGTCGCGAAGCAGCACCTGCTCCAGCAGCACGCGCAGCTCCTGCTCCAGCCCTGGCACCGAAGCGCCGCGCAGGTTCCCGCCGCCCCGGAAGAGCGACAGACCTTCGAAGAGGGCGACCAGCAGGGCCGCTCGCCGCTCCCTACGTGCCGGGGTGAGTCCGGGGGACAGCTCCCGCAGCAGCTCCACGACGCCCGCGCGATAGCCGGCGTAGAAGACCGCGAGCGCGTCGGCGACCATGGCGTCCCTCGCGGCCATCGCCCACAGCTCCGCGAAGAACTGGCAGGCGTGGGGTGAGTCCTGGTCCTCCAGGATGGCGTCCACGGCGAGCCGAAGCCGCTGCGCCGGTTCGCTTCCGCCCCCCGCCATCCGCTCGCGGACCCGCTGGAGGGCCTGCTCCAGGTAGCGCGCCAGCAGGGCCCGCACCACGTCCTGCTTGGTGGGGAAGTAGTACTGGAGGTTCCCCAGGCTCACCCCCGCGCGCTGGGCCACGACGCGCAAGCTGAGGCCCGCGTAGCCGTCACCGGCCAGGACCTCCATGGTCGCGTCGAGGATGCGCTCCACGCGCTCGGTGCCCTTGGCATGCACCGCGGTCCCCTTCCGGGGGCTCGCCGAGGGAAGTGTCCCGGGCTCCTTCTTGCTCGTGCGGCGGGCCATCACGCCGCCTCGCGCGCCAGGCGCTCGTCGATCCGGACCGCGACGCCGCAGGCACGCAGGGTGGCCAGCGTCTCCTCGGGCCGGGGCTCATGCTCCGGGAACCACACGCCCGGGGGTGGCGGCAGCGCGCCATCCAATCCCAGGAGCCGCTCGGCGCCCACCAGCGCTCCGACGGCGGTGAGATGGGCCTGTCCCAGGGGATCCACCACCTCGATGCGGACGTGCCCCCGCTCGCCCTCCACGTCCGCCACCCACGCGGCTTCGCCCCCGGTGTTGCTGCCGGCGAGCAGCGTGCGGCGCAGTGGCGTCCAGCGGGGATGCTGGAGCAACCGCAGGATGCCCAGCCGCTGGAGGGCGACGAGCGTCCAGGTCGCGAAGCCCGAGTCGAAGCCCAGCCGCGTCGTCACCGTCCGCGCGCCCAGCACGCGGGGCAGCGTCGCCTGTTCGGGCGTGTCGAGCCGGAAGACCCGGGTATGGCGTCCGTCGGAGAACCTCACCCGCCGGCCGTCCGTCAGCGGCAGCACCTGCCGCTCCTCCCCGCCCTCCATCACCTCGAAGGACAGGCCCAGCCGGTCCATGTACTCCAACGAGTCTGGCCCGGCCTGATCCGCGAGCGCGAAGCGGATGGCCACCTCCACACGCTCCAGGCGCCCCACCCGCCCCGCGGCCATCGCCACGAGGCGAGGAACCAGCCCCGCCATCCACGCGGATCCGAGCAGCACCGGCGCGCCCGGCGTCGCACCGGAGAGCCGCAGCACCGTGGCCTTCAGCCGGGACGTCCACCGGGTGATGTCCAGCACGGGCACCCCGGCGCGCGACGCCGCCAGCAGCAGCGTGTCCTCCGGATCATTGACCAGGGACAGCACGGCCCGGGGCTTCCCACCCAGCGCCGCCAACGCCTGGGGCGAGCGGACATCCAGCGCGACCCCCTCCGCCCGTCCCAGCCGCGCGGCCAGTTCCCTGGCGGGTGCCTCCCTGCGCCCTGCGATGAGCAGCGGCAGGTCCGGGTGACGCTCCCTCAGCAACAAGGCGACCTGCGCCCCCACCACCCC
>NZ_RAVY01000289.1:0-8841 GCF_003611625.1 Corallococcus sp. CA054B | reverse complement strand
CTCAAGGACTCCAGCTGGCGGGTGCGCTGGGCCGCGGTGCGGGCAGGGGCCCGGAGCCGCGGCCTGACGGAGCGGCGGGCCCTGGCGGATTGGATCATGGACACCCCGCCGGACGCGGACCTGGGGGCCTGCCTCACCGCCGTCCGGGCCGCCGCCGATTCCGGCCGGTCCACGGCGGACTTCCTGCGGGAAGCGGGCGCACGGGGGCCTTCCGCCGCGGCTCGGGTCTGGGCGAAGCGGGACGCCGTCCGGCAGTCGCTGTCGCTGGAGATGTTCTCGCAGGAGCCGTCCGTGCGGCTGCCGGCGCTGTTGCACCTGGCCACCTTCCAGGGGCGGTCCGCGACGCGCGTGGTGCTGGACGCGGTGGCTTCGCGGCCCGTCGCCGGTGATGCGGTGATGGCGGAGCTGCTCTTCGCTGTCGCCGAGCGGCAGCATGCGTCCGTGGGCCGGCTGCTCCTCACGGAGGCGAAGCCCCCGGACGAGGCGGTCATCAACCGGCTCTTCGCCGTGTACTCGCGCGAGTTGGACACGCTGCGGCCGGAGCTCACCTCCGCTCAGGTGCAGCGCCGGCGCACGGCGGTGGCCACCCTCCGCCGCTACGGTCCGCTGGCGAAGCGGGAGCTGGAGGCGGCGCTGGGGGACGACGACGGCCGGGTCCGCGAGCTGGCGGCGCGGGGCCTGGCGGAGTCCGCCGGGAAGCCCCTGCGGGACGTGGCGCTCCAGGGCGTGAAGGACGCGGAGTCCGCGGAGGCCGCGCGGCCGTGGCTGGGCGCGATGGCCCATGAGAAGGGGTGCTTCACCTTCCTGCGGGACGTGGCCGAGGGGCGCAACGCCCGGACTCCAGAGGTGCAGGGGGAGGCGGTGGCGTTCATGGGGGACTGCACGGAGGGCCCGGCCCCCACGCGGCGGCTGGCACCCTTCCTCTCGTCGAACGTGACTCCGGTGCGTGCGGGCGCGGTGCGCGCGCTGGGGGGGCTGCCCCGGAATGGCGACGCGATGGCGCTGGCGGCGAAGGCGCTGGAGGACGGCGCGCCGGAGGTGGTGGTGGCCGCGCTGGACGTGCTGTCCGCCTACCGGCAGCCGTCGCGCGGAGACGAGGCGGCGGGCCTGCTGGAGTCCGAGCACCCGGTGGTGCGCGCGGCGGCGGCGAGGGCGCTGGAGTTCGTGGGCCGCACCTCCCACGTGCGTGTCCTGGCGGACCGCCTGCGTGGGGATCCGGTGGTGGACGTGCGCATCGCGGCCGCGAGGACGTTGAGCACGCTGGGCGGGCCCCATGCGGTGTCGGCGCTGAGCGAGGCTGCGGCGCACGACGCGGACACGCACGTGAAGCACGTGTCGGCGGAAGGGCTGCGGCGGCTGGGCTTCGGACGCTGAGGGCTGGAGGCGGAAGGGCCGTGGAGCACGGCCTTCCCCCTGAAGCTCACGGGCCGCTGATGGCCTTGGCGTCCACGCGGTTCCGGCCCGCGTGCTTGGCCCGGTAGAGGTACTTGTCCGCGGCGGAGATGAGGTCCTCCGGCTGGGAGAAGTCCGAGTCCAGCAGCGTCGCCACGCCCAGGCTGATGGTCACCTTGATGGGCGTGCCGCTGAAGATGAAGTCCGCGCGGTCCACCGCCACACGGCAGCGCTCCGCGCACGCCAGGGCCGCGTCCTCCGCGGACTCGCGCAGCATCAGCGCGAACTCCTCGCCGCCGTAGCGCGCGAGCAGGTCCTCGGTGCGCACCGTGTCCGCCACCCGCTGCGCGATGCGCGTCAGCACGAAGTCTCCGGCCGGGTGGCCGTACACGTCGTTGATGCGCTTGAAGTGGTCCACGTCGAAGAGCACCAGCGACAGCGGCACGCGGTGGCGCAGGCAGTACGCGAACTCCTTGCGCACCGTCTCCATGAAGTACTTCTTGTTGTAGACGCGGGTGAGGCCGTCGCGCGTGGCGGACTCGTAGATGCTGCGCTGGTACTGCTCCTCCAGAGCGTCCTGGATGCTGAACTTCAGCACCGTGTTGGAGCCGATCTGGATCTTGTCGCCGTCATACAGCGGCGCCGCGCTCACCTTCAGGCCGTTGAGGTACGTGCCGTTGGTGCTGCCCAGGTCCACGAGCTGGAAGCGGCCGTCGCCAATGGCGACCACCTTCGCGTGCTTGCGCGAGATGCCGTCGTCCTCGACCTGGAACTGGGCCTCCGAGCTGCGGCCCAGCACCACCTCTGAACGGTCCAGCTTGAACATCCGCCCGATGCCGGCGGCGGACTTGGCGCTGATCACGATCAGATAGGCGCTCTGCTGCTGGGCGCTGCCCAGCAGGTCCGAAATCGAATGGACGGAAGTTTTCTCCTCGGACATCGCGCCTCCCATCTTACGGGCCGCCTTTTCACGGCGGCAAGCACACCCACGCTCCTTTCACGCACCCGGTGTCAGCCGACCCGCCCCACCCGCGCCGGCCGGCGCCTGGGTTTCTCCGGTGGAGGAACTGTCGGCCGCCCGACGGACAGCTCGCCGGCCACGGGCGTCCGGAGGAAGCGGGAGAGGGCCTCGCCCCCCCGGGGGTGCTCCGCCAGCCCCTGCATCAGCTTCACCAGCGCCGCGGACGGGGTCATGTCCGCGCCCCCCACCGCCCCTTCCGCCAGTGCCTTGGCCCCGGACTCATAGAGCGTGAGGTCCACCCCGTTGCGGTACGACTGGCTGACCACCAGCACCGGGACGCCCCGCTCCCGCGCCTGGACGAAGAGCGGCAAGAGCGAGCGGCCCAGCTCCGGCGCGATGGGCACGTTGCCCGCCCCGTACGCCTCCACCACCAGCCCCTTCACGTGCGGCAACAGCTGCAGGGGCAGGGCCGGGTCCAGCCCCGGGTACACCTTCAGGAGGAAGACGCGCGGATCCAGCTTGTCGTGGAGCCGGAAGGGGCCCCGGGACACAAGGCCCTTCTCGAAGGTGGCGTCCACGCCCAGCGTGCCCAGCACCGGGAAGTTGGGGCTTTCGAAGGCGTCGTACTCGGCCACCTTCACCTTGCGCGTGCGGTTGCCCCGGTACAGGTGCGAGTCGAAGCAGATGGTCACCTCGCGCGGACCCTGGAGCGCGGAGAGCACCGCGTCGATGAGGTTCAGCCGCGCGTCCGAGCGGATCTCCCCCAGGGGCCGCTGCGAGCCCGTCAGCACCACCGGGCAGGGCGGGTTTCGCAACATGAACGACAGTGCACTGGCCGTGAAGGCGAGCGTGTCCGTTCCATGGGTCACCACCGCCCCGTCGAAGTCCGGCAGTCGACGGTGGAGGTGGGCGGCCATCCGGCTCCAGAGCTCCGGCTGCATCTCCGAACTGTCCAGGTTGGAGAACAGCTCCAGTTCGATGTCGGCCAGCTGGAACAGCTCCGGGGCGCGCTTGCGGAGCGTCTGGAAGAAGGCCGCGGGACGCAGGGCGGAAGGCCGGCCACCGGCCATTCCGAGCGTGCCTCCCGTGTGCAACATCAGGACTCTGGGCATGGGCGAAGGGCCGTCTGCCAAAGGCCGCCTTGCTTTACAAGCCCGGCGCGCGTGGCTAAACCCCGGAGCCGTGATCCTCCCTCGATGGATGCGTGTTGCTCCCGTGCTGGCCGCGGCGACCCTGATGGGCGCCAGCTGCGCCAAGAGCGCGGAGGTTCCGGCCACCCCCAAGGCCCCGGCGGCCGCCGCTCCGGCTCCTGCCCCCGCCGCTCCGGCCCCCAATCCCGCCGCGGAGGCGCCGTCGGCGGATCCGGCCCAGGTGCTGACGGGCATCCCCGGCATGGACTTCTCCGCGCTGCCGCCCGCGGCCAAGCGCGAGCTGGCCACGGTGTTCAGCGACGAGTTCTGCTACTGCGGCTGCCCCCACTCGCTGGGCGCGTGCCTCAAGCAGCACACGCCCTGCAAGCACGCGAAGCGGATGGCGCGGCTGTCCGCCCGGATGGTGGCGGAGGGCGGGCCCGCGAGCGAGGTCATCGTCACGCTGTCCAAGTACTACGCGTCCTTCCGCGAGCCGCGCGTGCAGCTCAAGGTGGATCCGCGCATGTGCCAGGGCGACGCCAACGCGCCCGTGACGGTGGCGGAGTTCTCCGACTTCGAGTGCCCCTTCTGCGGCAAGGCGCGGCCCATCCTGGAGGGCTTCGCGAAGAAGCACCCCAGCGAGGTGCGCTTCTGCTACCTGCCGTTCCCGCTCTCCATGCACGCCAACGCCGTCCCCGCGGCGCAGGCGGTGCTGTGGGCGCGCGACCAGGGCAAGTTCTGGCAGATGCACGACGCGCTCTTCGGCCAGCAGAACAACCTCAAGCCGGAGGCGCTGCCCGCGCTGGCGAAGTCGGTGGGGCTGGATGGGGACAAGCTGGCCGCCGTGCTGAAGACGGATCAGTACAAGGACGAGATTGAAGGCTTCCAGGCCCAGGGGCGCAGGGCGGCCATCAACAGCACCCCGTCCGTGTTCTTCAATGGACGTGCCTACGAGCTGGGCTTCCAGGAGGGGCAGCTGGAGCACAGCATGGAGGACGAGGTGGAGTGGCGCGCGAACAACAACGCGTGGGCCGCTGACTGACCCTTCGATGACCCAACGCTTCCGCATCGATGGCGCCGCGCAGCTGGTCCCCGAGGACCGCACCGGCATCCCCGCGCTCGCGGGACGCTCGGGGACGTACGCGCTGATGCCCACCGCGCCCGACCTGCTGGTGTTCTCCCGCACGCCGCCGGAAGGGGGCTCCATCCCCACGCCGCGCGTGGTGCTTTCGGGGGACGCGGGCGGCTTTCCGCTGTCAGACCTCATCGCGTTCCTCAGCCAGTCGCGCTGGAGCGGCGTCATCCGCGTGCACACGCCGGGCGGCGAGCGGTCGCTCACGCTGCGCGAGGGCGAGGTGCGCGGCGCCACCTCCGAGGAGCCCGCGGACCGGCTGGGCGAGGTGCTGGTGCGGCTGGGCTACGCGGACCGCGCGCAGGTGGAGGCGGTGCTGCGCGAGCAGTCCGCGTCCAAGCTGGGCCGGGCGCTGGTGGAGAAGGGCGTGCTCCAGGCGCACGACCTCTTCAAGTGCGTCACGCACCAGGTGAGTGAGATCTTCCACGCCATCGTGCTGTGCCGCGAGGGGTCGTTCTTCCTCATCGACCAGCCGCTGGACGAGAAGACGGGCCACTCCCTCCAGCTGTCCACGCAGAGCCTGCTGATGGACAGCATCCGGAAGATCGACGAGATGGCGCACTTCCGGAAGCGCATCCCCCACGGCCGCATGTACGTGGCGCGCAAGCGTCCGTCCGACGGCAAGCTGGAGGAGGACGAGGACCGCGTGCTGGCCATGCTGGACGGGCGGCGCACGGTGCTGGAGCTGGGGCACGCGGCGCGGCTGTCCGAGTTCGACGTCACCAAGGTCGTCTTCCGCCTGCTGGAGGGCGGCTTCGCGGGGCTGACGGACAAGCCGGCGGGGGCTCCCGCCTCGGCCGTGGCGCCGGAGAAGACGGCCGCGCCGCGCGTGCGTCCGCCGGCGCGCGCGGCGGCTCCGGTGGATGCCCGGCCGGTGGCGCGCGTCTTCAACTTCATCTTCCGGGAGATCCGCGACGAGGTGGCCCGCTCCGGCATGGACCGCGAGTTCATCGCGGCGGCCAACGCGGCGCTGTCCAACCAGGCGCTGTCGTCGTCGCCCGTGCTGGAGGGGCTGGCGTTCGCGGCGGATGGGAGCCTGCCGGAGGGCCGGTTGATGGAGGCCTTCGACAAGCACCGCGCGCACCTGGGCAGCGAGCCGCTGGCCTCGTTCCGCCAGGCGCTGAGCGACGTGATGTTCTTCCTGCTGTTCCAGGTGGGGGAGCTGCTGGAGTCGCGCGCGGACGAGGACCTGGCCCGCCGGGTGAAGGAACTCCTGGCCACGCTCGAGGCGCCGTGACGGACACCGGCTTTCCGAGGCTGACCGCGGGCGTGCCCGGGTGCGGCGGCGCGTTCAAGCTCACCCCCGAGGACTTCGAGGTGGAGGAGCTGCCCGCGTACCTGCCGTCCGGCGAGGGCACGCACCTGTACCTCTGGGTGGAGAAGCGCGGCCGGGACACGCGCGAGGTGGTTCGCGCGCTGGCGACCGCGCTGGGCGTGCGCGAGGACGACATCGGCGCTGCCGGCATGAAGGACCGGCAGGCGGTGACGCGGCAGTGGCTGTCCGTGCCCGCGAACGCCGAAGCCCGCGTGCCGGAGTTCGCGCTGGACGGCGTGCGCGTGCTGGAGGCGAAGCGGCACGGCAACAAGCTGCGCACCGGGCACCTGAAGGGAAACCGCTTCCGGCTGCGGCTGCGCGGCGTGAAGGACCTGGGCGCCGCGCGGGAGTCCTTCTCCCGGCTGGCCGCGCAGGGCGTGCCCAACTACTTCGGGGAGCAGCGCTTCGGGCGGGCCGGGGACAACGCGGACCTGGGCCGGATGCTGCTGCTGGGGCAGCGGCTGCCGAAGCGGCCGGACCGCTTCCAGCGCAAGCTGTACCTGTCCGCCTTCCAGTCGCGCCTCTTCAACCAGGCGCTGGCCGCGCGGCTCACCGCGGGCACCTTCGCCACGGCGCTCCTGGGCGACGTGCTGCGCAAGGAGGAGACGGGCGGCCTCTTCGTGTGCGAGGCGCCGGACGTGGACGGTCCGCGCGTCGCCTCCTTCGAGGTGAGCCCGGCGGGTCCGATGTTCGGCCCGAAGATGACCGCCTCGAAGGGCGAGGTGGCGGAGTTCGAGGCGCGGCTGCTCGCGGAGGCGGGCGTCACGCCGAGTGACTTCCAGCGCGGCGGCGACGAGACGGAAGGCACGCGCCGTCCGTACCGCGTGCGGCTGGGCGCGGCGGAGCTCACGGTGGAGGGCGAGGACGCGCTGCTCACGTTCGAGCTGCCGCGCGGCGCCTACGCCACCGAAGTGCTGCACGAGCTGCTCAAGGACGGCTGAGAAGCCCCCGGAAACGACCGCGCCTCCCTGGGCGTGAGGCCCGGGGAGGCGCGTAGGGGGAACCGCTGGTCCCGCTCCGTCCTGGACGGAGCGGGGTGGGGCGCGTCACGTCACTGCCGGATGACGTTGAACTCCGTGCGGCGGTTGAGCGCGCGGCCCGCCTTCGTGTTGTTGGGCGCCACGGGCTTCGTCTCACCGAAGCCCACGGCCTCCATGCGGCCCGGGTCGATGCCGCGCTTGAGCAGCTGCGCCATCACCGCGTCGGCGCGCTTCTGGGACAGCTTCAGGTTCGCCGTGTCGTTGCCCAGCGAGTCGGTGTGGCCCTCGATGCGCATCTTGCGGATCCACGGCGCGTCCTTCAGCGCCTGCGCCACCTCATCCAGGATGGTGGTGCTCTGCTTGCCGATGATCTTCGCGGAGCCGGTGCCGAAGAGGATCTGCTTCTTGATCTCGATCCGGTCCTTCTTGACGATGACCATCTTGTACTGCTTGGCGCACCCGCGCTCCTCCTTCACGCCCGGGTCGTCAGGGCACGCGTCCAGGCGGTCCACCACGCCGTCGCCGTCGCGGTCCGGATCCGGGCAGCCGCCGTTCTCCTGCGGGCCGGACTCGTTCGGGCACTTGTCCTGCGCGTCCGGCACGCCGTCGCTGTCGTTGTCCAGGTCCGGGCAGCCGTCGTCGTCCTGGTAGCCGTCCTTGTCCTCCGGCTCGTCCGGGCACTTGTCCTTGTCGTCGTTGATGCCGTCCCCGTCCTTGTCCACGATGGGGCAGCCCAGGTTCTGCAGCGGACCCGGCTCGTTGGGGCACTTGTCCGTGCCGTCCACGATGCCGTCCAGGTCGTTGTCCAGGTCCGGGCAGCCGTCCTCGTCCTCGAAGCCGTCCTTGTCCTCGGGCTGGTCCGGGCACCGGTCCACGTTGTCCAGCACGCCGTCGCCGTCGCGGTCCTTGGGGGCCTCCGGCGGGCAGCCGTTGTTCTCCGCCACGCCGGGGATGAGCGGGCACTTGTCGGCCGTATCCAGCACGCCGTCGCCGTCGTTGTCCGGATCCGGGCAGCCGTCCTGGTCCTGGAAGCCGTCCACGTCCTCGGCCTGCTCGGGGCAGGGGTCGTCCTTGTCCAGGACGCCGTCGCCGTCGTTGTCCGTCTCCTCGATGCTCACCACCACCTGCTGCTGGGGCTGGGTGGGCTGCTGCGGCTGGTCCGGCTGCGCCTGCGGCGTCTCCGGACGGTCGCGCACCAGCACCTGGCGCGGGCCGCAGTTCTTGGACAGCTCCAGGGCGCGCTTCACCGCGGTGTCGGCGTCGCGCACGTGCTGGGCGGCGCGCGAGCTGTTGCCCTGGCTGAGCTCTCCGCGGGCGAAGTCGAGGTTGGCCTCCGCGGCGGCCAGCTCCGCGGGCGCGCAGCGCAGGGCGCCGCCACGGCGGGCGCGCTCCACGTCGGCGGTGAGCACCTCCGTGTCAGCGCGGATCTTGTTGCCGCTGACGCAGGCGAGGGAGGTGAGCAGCAGGGTGAAAAGCGCGGACTGGGTCAGACGCTTCATCGGAGAACGCTCGGGCGTCACGGGTTCTGGGGGCGGCCCTGGGAATCGCCGCTGTTGGCCGCGGACATGGCCTTCTCACGCGCCTCGTTGGCGAAGCGCGAGGCCTTCACGGCGAAGTCCACACCGGCCTGGTAGTCCGAATAGCCGACCTCCTCCCGCGCCTTCTGCAGGTAGAGGTTGGCGGCCGTCCACTCGTAGGGGGCTTCCTTCTCCGCCCCGGCGGTGCGCGCGGCCTGGATCTGCACCTCGGCGTCGAGGATGTTGGACGTGGACTTCACGGGGCCACATGCGGTCAGCACGCCCGCGAACGCCAACAGGAGCGACTGCTTCGTCATCACGGGGGCCTCGGTCGACAGAGCGGAGACAGACTGGTCGCCGGTCGTATCAATCGCCTCCGGGGGGGTCAAGAATCGGGCGGTTGGCGTGAAGCAG
>NZ_RAVY01000288.1:0-9105 GCF_003611625.1 Corallococcus sp. CA054B | reverse complement strand
CACCAACGCCACCCCCGCGAAGAGGCTCGCCAGCAGGAGATAGAAGCGCAGCGGCGCCACCGTTTCATCCACCACCGACGCCAGCGTCCGCACGCTTCCCACCGCGAGGTTCGCGTCCAGCCCCCGGAGCTCCGCCCGCACCGCCCCGGCCAGCGCGAGCGGCGCTCCTGTCGTGCGGAGCACCAGAGTCATGTTCGTGGAGCGCGACTGCTCATAGGGGACGTACACCTCCGGCGCGGCGGGCGCGGCCAGTCCCTCCGTGGCCAGGTTCGCCACCACCCCCACCACCCGGCCTCCGAACGCGCCGTTGCCAAAGTCCATGTCCGTGTCCAGCGTGCGGCCCAGCGGGTCCTCTCCCGGCCAGAAGCGGCGCGCCGCCTCCGCGTTGATCAACACCGCGCGCCCACCCGCGCCCCGGTCCTCTGGCAGCAGCGCCCGGCCGCGCAGCACCGGCACCCGCAGCGCCTCCAACGCTCCCGGCGTGACGACGCGGATGCTGGCCTGCCAGGGCTCCGTGCCCGGCGCCACCGGCCGCCGGGGGTCTCGCACCGCGATCGTCCACCGCTTCCCTTCCATGGGCAGCGCGTTCACCGCGCCCGCCGTGGCCACCCCGGGCAGGGCCCGCAGCCGCTCGAGCAGCCCGTCGTAGAAGGCCGCGGGCGCCGCGCTGCCGAAGGCGTAGCGGAAGGGCGGCAGGTCGAGCTTCACCGTCAACACGCCCTCCGGCTGGAAGCCCGGGTCCACCTGCCGCAGGTGCACGAAGCTGCGCAGCAGCAGGCCCGCGCTCACCAGCAGCAGCACCGCCAGCGCCGTCTCCGCCACGATGAGCGCCGCGCGGGTGCGGTGGTGATGAGCGGCGCCGCCCGCGCCCTCGCCCGCGGTCCGCAGCACGCGCGCCAGCTCCACCCGCGACGTCTGCCACGCCGGCACCAGCCCGAAGAGCAGCGTGGTGAACACCGACAGGCCCGCCGTGAACGCCAGCACGGTGCCATCGAGCGACACCTCGTCGATGCGCGGGATGTCCTTGGGCCCGAACGCCGCCAGCGCATCCAGCGCCCACATCGCCGCGAGCAGCCCGGCCCCGCCACCCAGCGCCGACAGGAGCGCGCTCTCCACCAGCAGCTCCCGCGCGATGCGCCCCCGGCTGGCGCCCAGCGCGAGCCGCACGGACGTCTCCGCCTCGCGCGACGCGGCCCGCGCCAGCAGCAGGTGCATGAGGTTGGCGCACGCGATGAGCAGCACCAGCCCCACCGCGCCCAGCAGCAACAACAGCGAGGGGCGCACCTGGCCCAGCAGCACGTCTCGCAAGGGCTCCACGCTCGCGCCCATGTCCGCGTTCGTCGCCGGGTACCGCGCCGCCAGGCTCCTCGCGACTGCCGACGCGTCGGCCCTCGCCCGCTCGATGCTCACGCCGGGCCCCAGCCGCCCATACACCTCCAGCCAGTGCGCGCCGCGCGCCTCCGGCTTCGTCATGGACTCATCCTGGATGAGCGGCGTCCACAGCTCCGCGCGCGACGGGAAGTCGAAGCCCGGCGCCATCACGCCCACCACCGTCCACGGCAGCGGGCCGCCCAGGCTCACCGTGCGCCCCAGCACGTCGGGGCTGCCGCCGAAGCGGCGCTGCCAGAGCGCATGCGACAGCACCGCGACCTGGGGCGCTCCCGGCGCGTCATCCCCGGCCTGGAGCGCGCGGCCCAGCTGCACGCGGGGCCCCAGCACCTGGAAGAACCCGGCCGTCACCATCGCGGTCTGCACCTTCATGGGCGAGGGCTCCGTCCGGTCCGCCCCGAGCGTCACCATCGCGGGTGCCACGCCAGCGAGCCCCTCGAAGGCCCGCGTCTGTTCGCGCAGGTCCATCAGGTCCGGCGGCGATGTAGGCCCCGGCCCCTGCCGGCCCACGCTGAACAGCCGCACGAGCCGCGCGTCGTCGCGCAGGGGCAACGGCCGCAGCAGCACCGCGTGCACCACGCTGAAGATGGCGACGTTCGCGCCAATGCCCAGCGCCAGCGTGGCCACCGCCACGACCGTGAAGGTGGGGCTGCGACGCAACCGCCGCAGCGCGAGCAGGAGGTCCTGGAGGAGGAGAGCCATGACGGACACCGTTGAGCATGGCGCATGCCATGGCGCCCGGACAGCCACGCCCAGGCGACAGGGCGGAGGAGCTGACCGGCGCTGGGAATCCGTATCCCGCTTCCGGACACTCGCGCGTGGCCTTCACGCGGCGCTGACGCGAAAACAGGACGGGAGGGCGTCCAGCAAGGGCGCCCTCCCGTCCTTGTTTCAGCGGAGCATCAGCTCGCGCGCGACCGTTTGCGACGGGTGGCCAGCGCGACGAGCGCCAGCCACGCGAGCGGGGCCACCGGGGCCGCGCCGCAGCCGCAGCCGGAGTCGTCCTCGGGCAGGGGATTGTTCGTGCCCGCGTCCGGGGTCCCCGTGCCCGCGTCCGGGTTCTCCGTGCCCGCGTCGGTGCCGGCATCCGGCCCGCCCGGCTCGCAGCGTCCGTCCCCAACACAGACCGTCGTCGTGGCTTCGGCGGTCGCGCCCTTCGTGTCCATCACCACGAAGCGCACGGTGTGCGGGCCCGGTGAAAGGCCCGTGGTGTCCCAGCGGTTGGGTTCACCCCCGAAGTCGTAGCGGGTGTCCGAGCGGACGACCCTGTAGGCGAGCGTGCCGTCCACGTAGAACTCGGCGCCGGTGCAGCCCACGTCGTCCTCGCACTCGCCGAAGAACTCCGCCGTGGCGCCGGACACGCGCTCGCCCTGGGCGGGACGGACGAGGATGGCGCGCGGCGGCTCATCCGCCTTCGTGGTGAGGGTGAAGGTCTGCTCCGCGTCCGGCGACACGCCGTTGGCCGCCCGCACGCGCACGTCCACGGTGCCCAGCACCGACGGCGTCCAGTTGATGAGGCCGGTGTCCGCGTCGATGCTCATGCCCTGCGGCACCGTGCCCTCCAGCGAATACGTGGGCTGCGGGCGGCCCACTGCCTCCACGTCGTAGCGGTAGGGGTTCCCCACCACGACGGTGGTGACGGGCGTGGAGGTGATGGTGGGCTGGAGCGGTTCGTCATCCGCCTCCACGGCCTCCAGCGTGCGCGCGTCCAGGCCCGGAATGGCGAGCGTGATGGTGGCCGTGCCGTCCACGTTGTCCGCGTCCTGCGACGCCCGGAGCGTGACGGTCTGGGGCGTGCTCCAGTTGGACGTCGTGAACGTGAGCGTGGACGCGGAGGCCACGGTGAGGTCCGGATCCCCTTGCGTGGCCGCCACGGTGACGGTGACGTTCGACGAGGGCCGCTGGGACAGGGACACGTCGAAGGTGGCGGTGCCGCCCTCGGGCACGGAGAGCCGGGTGGTGGACAGCACCAGCCGGGTCGCGTTGGTGTCGATGGTGGTGGCCACCACCGACTCGGACGTCAGCCCCTCCGAGGCCACGGTGAAGGTAGCGACGTCCGCGTCCGCGTCCGCGTCCACCACCGCCTCGAGCACCACGACCTGCGGCGCGCTCCAGTTCTCGGGGGAGAAGGTGAGGGTGCCACCGCCCAGGAGGCGCAGGTCCTCGGAGCCGCCCAGGGCCCGCGCCACGCTCACCGTCACGGGCGCGGTGGGCGCCTGGGCCAGGCGCACGGTGAAGGCCGCTTGCCCGCCCTCCATCAGGCGCAGGTTGAGCCCGGACACGACCAGCTTCTGGCCGGTGGCCGTGGGCGTCACCCGGCGCAGCACGCCGTTGGTGTAGCCCAGCGCGTAGAGCGCGCCGTCCGGCCCCACGCTCATGTCCACGTTGGCGGCGAAGCCCGTCCCCCACTCATCCACCGTCGCCACCGAGTTGTCCTCCGCCAGCGTGGCGCGCGTCACCTGGGCGCTGTTGTAGTCGCCGAAGAAGTAGTTGCCGCGGTACTCCGGCGGGAAGAGGGTGGCGTCGTAGAAGACGCCGCCGGTGATGGAGCCGCCCAGCGCCTGCGTCGTCGCGGAGCCGCCGCCGCTGGTGGCGTCCGGCAGGCCCGGCTGGGCCACGGTGAAGGTGGTGGTGGTGGGCGCGTTGTTGGCGCTGGCGACGTAGAACTCGCCATTGAAGCTCGCGTCCCCCACGCCTTCGAGCGAGAGCTTCTCCCCCTTGCGGAAGCCGTGCGGCGTGGCGGTGGTGAAGGTGGCGATCCCTCCGCTGCGCGCCGCGCCCGTGGCGGTGAGGTTGCGTGAGTCAATCGAGTTGGTGCGGTACTTGATGACGGGGGTGATGTAGTCGTTCCCGATGGGCTGGTTGTTCTCGTAGTCGTTGTAGCCGGCGTGGCTGCGCCGGGGCACGACGAGGACCTGCTCGTAGCCGTCTCCCACGTCGTTGACCCACAGGAGGCCGGTGGTGGGCTGGAACGTGAAGGTGAACGGGTTTCGCAGGCCGCGCGCCCAGATGTATTCGTTGTTGGGGCCCACGCCGTCATTGAACGGGTTGTCATTGACGGGCGTGCCGTCCAGGTTGGCGCGGCCCACCTTGGCTGCCAGCGACGTCAGGTCCGCGTCCACGCCGGTGCCGTTGCCCAGGTCGCCAATGGCCCAGTAGAGCTTCCCGTCCGGCCCGAAGCCCAGCCCGCCGCCGTCGTGGTTGTTGCCCGCCGTGGGCAGCCGCGTGACGACCTCCGTGCGCGCGATGCCCGTGCCGTTGACGTCCGTGTAGCGGACGATGCGCTGCTCGGTCGCGGAGACGGTGACGAAGAAGTAGACGTACCGGTTGACCACGTAGTTCGGGTCGAACGCGATGCCGATGAGGCCACACTCGCTGTGGGTGTAGACCGCGGGCTCCGTGGCGAACGTGCTTGTTATCAGCGTGGAGGTGCCGGGCTGCGTCTCCAGCACGCCGTCCTTCATGGCCACCGTCCGCACGACGCCGTTCTTCAGCGTGACGAACAGGCGCCCCGAACCATCCGGCGCCCACGCCATGCCCGTGGCGGGCGTCAGGCTGGTGGACGAATAGCTCGTTTCCACGAAGCCAGCCGGTACGGCGGCCCGGGCTTGCGCGGACATCATCAGGAGCAGCAGTGAGGCCATGAGGGGGGTACGCATGGCCCCGACCCTACCGCACCCCAGGTGGGGCCCGACGCCCCACCTGGAGGAACCCCTACCGCGTCGCGGTGAAGTTCCGCTTGATGTGGCACTTCACGCTGTTGTCCTCGGAGGAGAGGAGCTCCAGATCATACGTCCCCTCGATGACCGACCTGTCGGTGTCGGACCGGGGCGAGGGCGCGGCCACCGTCGAGTCGATCAGGATGGTGCGCCTGACCTTCTTTTCGGTGAGGTACTGCGCGGTGGAGAAGTAGAGCCGCCGCGCGGGCTCACCCTCGTAGTAGGCCGACAGCGTCTCGTCGCCGAACTTCGCCGTGACGTAGCTGTCGGACAGGGTCAACACGAGCGGCCCCTGTGGCAGGCCGAACCCCAGTGCCTCGCATCCCTCGCCCGGAGGCGATGAGTCCGCGAACTGGAGCGTGTAGGTGCCCGCGATGGCGCATCCCTCCTCACAGTCAGGAGGCGAGCTGCTGCCACAGCCCGGGTTCCCCATGCCGCTGCCCATCGTCATCATGCCCACGGCGAGCAGCACCGGGATGCGGAGGAACGTCACGGCCTTCGGGGAACGGGCGCTGCGCGGGGACCCGATGTGCATGAAAGACTCCAGGTGGAACGGGAGGGCGTCAGAGTAGCCAACGCCTGCCCTGGTTCGCACCTGGGGTCCGTGTTGCTTCACATCACGACATCACGCACATGTGGGGTGTCTCGCCCGCGCTCGGTGCAGGAGCGTGGGCGGGACACCCCGTGAACTCAGGGCGTGCGGGACGCCACGGCGGGCGCGGCGGTCATCGCCTGGCTGAGCTTCCGGGCACCTTCCGAGAAGGCGCCGCGTGCAATCTCCTGCCCGGAGGTGCCGAGCACCTGGGCGAACACGCGGTCGAAGCCCTTCTCCAGGCCCATGGTCTTGTGGGGTTCACCCTTGGAGTCCGCGACCATGTAGAGCGACGAGTCCAGCTCGGCGGGCGGTGCCTCGCCCTTCTGGCGGTACAGGTCCTTCATGGCGGAGAGCGACTCCTTGTGGCTCTTGCGGATCTCCCCGCGCGCCATACCCTTGAAGAGGCCCGAGACGTCGCGCAGGTCCACGTGGATGACGACGATGGGCTTCTTCTCACGCACGTCGTAGATGAACTGGGAGGCGCGCTGGCGCAGCTCGTCCTTGGTGCCCTTGTTGGCATACAGCACCAGCGTGGGCCGGCCCTGCCCGATGGGGACCTCCTTGCCGAACACGTCCTTCAGTTCAGCGGCGCTGGCCGGGAGAGCTCCCAGCAATCCGAGCAGGCAGGTCAGCAGGGCGGTCTTCTTCATCATGCAGTGGCTCCAAAGGGTGAAGAGTCGCAATGGGTCCTGAAACATCGCCACCCCCACCCTGAATCCCGGCGGATGAATTCAATCTGTGCCTGGTGAAGAGGGGCCGACGTAGCGAGCCCTGGGGCGCAGCAGGTGTCCCTGCTCCCGCTGCTCCAGCACGTGCGCCACCCAGCCCGCCGAGCGCCCCACCGCGAACACCGTCGCGGCGGCGCCCTTCGGCAGGCCCAGCGCCTCCGCCAGCATCACCAGGCCCACCTCCATCGAAGGCGCGGGATGTCCCGCGTCGCGCATCACGTCCACCAGCGCGGAGCCCACGCGCACCGCTCTGGCATCCGGGCGCAGCTCCCGCGCGGCCAGGATGAGCGGGGGCGTGCGCGGGTCTCCCTGGGGATACAGCCGGTGGCCGAAGCCCGGCACCGATTCGCCCCGGCGGACGTACGCGTCCACCACCTCCTTCGCCCGCTCCGGACGGCCCACCTCCGTGAGGAGCGCCTCCACGCGGTCGCACGCGCCCCCGTGCTTCGCGCCGGAGAGCGCCGCCATCGCCGCGCCCACGCACGCGTACAGGTCCGCGCCGGAGGAGGCCGTCACCCGGGCGGCGAACGTCGACACATTCAGCTCATGGTCCGCGCAGAGCACCAGCGCCTGGTTCAACGACGCCGCGGCGTGCGATGAGCGGGCGTCCCACGCGTGCGCCAGCGAGTCCGCCACCGTCCGTTCCCGCAGGGCGGGGGCCACGCGCTCCGGCGCCCGGGCCGCGCACACCCACGCCGCCAGGTGACGCAGCAGGCCCCGGGCCCGCTCGAGTTCTTGAGCCGGTGGCGCCGCGAAGCGCACCGCGTCCCGCGCGCCCAGCAGGGACACCAGCGTCGCCAGCACCTTCGCGGGAGGCGTGCCCTGGGGTAGGAGCGCCGCCAGCGCGGCAGGAGGGAAGGGCGCTCGCGGCGTGGGCCACGTCGTGTCCCGGTGTTTCGGCAGCGCGCCGGACCAGAGCAGCTCCGCCACGTCCTCGAAGGCGCGCCCTTTCGTGGCCAGCTCCACCGCGGAGTGGCTTCCCCGGTACGCCAGTCCCTTGGCCTCCACGCGCGACACGGCGGAGTCGATGACGGGCTCGCCCCAGCGCAGCGCTCCCGCCGCCACCGCCGCGTGTCCCGCCCTCGCGTCGTGGCGGACCTTCAGCCGCTCCAGGTCCGCGCGTGCGTAGCGGTTCTCCTTCGTTCCCTGCACCGGCACGCACCGCACCAGTCCCCGGCTCACGTAGGTGTAGAGCGTCGCGAGCTTCACGCCGAGCAGTGCTGCCGCCTCGCTCGCCGACACCAGGGCTTCCTCCCGCTCAGGTCGATGTTCGAATCGAGATTGAGAGCGTCCACCGCGGCGTCTATCCATGCTCCATCCACCTCCTGGAAGGAGAGTGTCGGCGCGGCGCTCGGCCGCTGTCGACGTGTCTTTCCTCATGGACACGTGGAGCCCCGAACCCTGGAGGACATGCCATGCAGGTGGACTTTGGCCGCACGTCGGAGGATTACGCCCGGCACCGCGCCGGCTTTCCGGAGGCCTTCTTCGAGCGGCTCCTCCGTGAAGGCATCTTTCATCCCGGTCAGCGCGTGCTCGACCTGGGCGCGGGCACGGGCACGCTCGCGCGGGGACTGGCGAAGCGCGGTGGCGACGTCACTGCGTTGGACCTCTCTGCGTCCATGTTGGATTCGGCCCGCGGGCTCGCGAGCGACGAGGGGCTGTCCATCGACTTCCGCGTGGCTCCGGCGGAGCGGACCGGCCTTCCGTCGGAGTCCTTCGGGCTCGTCACCGCCGGAACGTGCTGGCATTGGTTCGACCGCGCCGCCGCGGCCCGCGAGGCCTTCCGGGTGCTGGCGCCGGGAGGTCGGTTGGTCATCGCGCACTTCGACTGGCTGCCTTTGCCGGGCAATGTCGTGCAGGTCGTCCACACCCTCATCGACACCTTCAATCCCTCCCAGGTCGCGCCCTATGTTGAATTCGGGCACGACGCCGGCATCTACCCTCGCTGGTTCCAGGACGTCGCCACCGCGGGCTTCACCGGCCTGGAGTCCTTCTCCTTCGACACCGTCGTCCACTACTCGCTTGAGGCCTGGATGGGGCGGGTGCGCGCCAGCGCCAAGGTGGGCCCGGTGCTCTCCGCGGAGGAGGCCGCCTGCTTCGAGGTCGCGCACGCGAAGCTCCTCGCGGAGCGGTTCCCCCAGGCGCCGTTCGCCGTGCCGCACCGCGTGTTCGCGCTGGTCGCCACGCGGTGAGTGACAGAAGTGGAGGCCCGCGGTGTTCGAACCGCCAGCACTTCGCTGGAGGCCAGAGACCATGGGCATCACACTGGACCGTCGCTCCCTCATCCAAGCCAGCCTGGGGCTGACCGGGGGGCTCGCGCTCCTCCGGGGCGCTCCCTCGGCGGCGGCCGGACGTCCTTCCCCGACTGCCTCATCCACCGAGGAGCCCCGGCCCTGGTGGGAGCTGGGGTTGATGGCGGACCCCATCATGGAGAGCCAGCTCCTGCACTTCCTGGCCGGGACCTACAGCGCGCAGTCGGACATCAGCGAGGTGCTGGACACCGCGACCCGCATCGTCGCGGGGGATGACTGGAGCTGGCCCAATGAGTGGGTCAGCACCGCCGACCGCATCCGCGCCATGGGCGACGTGAGCCTGTCCCGCCGCCATTCCATCAGCGCGGGCAATGCCTACCTGCGCGCCGCCAACTACTACCGCGCCGCGCTCATCCACCACC
>NZ_RAVY01000287.1:0-9314 GCF_003611625.1 Corallococcus sp. CA054B | reverse complement strand
GGGGGATAACAGCCTCCGGGGGGGATGGGGGGAGGAAGGCGCCGGGCGTGATGCGTCCGACATCCGGTCCGTGGCCCCCGGGTCACGACGTCAGGCTGGAGCTGGAGCGGGCAGGCATTCCTGTCGGTATCACCGGGGCTCACCGCGCTGACGACGGAAGGCGATACTTCTCCGGCCGCGCGCCTTGACGGTGCGAGAGGGGCGGAGGAGAGAGGATGTCATGCTGAAGACCGCCCTTGGCCGTTTCCGCGCCGTTGCCTTCTGGGAAGGTTTGTCCTTCCTGGTGCTGCTGCTCATCGCCATGCCGTTGAAGTACGTGCTGCACATGCCCCTGGGCGTGCGCGTGGTGGGCATGGCGCACGGCGTGCTGTTCGTGGCGTACCTCTACACGCTGATGATGGCGGCCATCGAATACCGCTGGGGCGTGAAGCGGATCGCCGTGGCGTTCCTGGCCTCGCTCGTGCCGGGCGGGACGTTCTGGCTGGACGCGCAGCTGCGCGGTGAGGCGCTCGCGCTGGAGACGGCGAAGACGCGCTGATTCACCACCTGTCGACCATGATCGGCAACACGCGCATCCGCATTCCCCAGAGGAACGGCGGGGTGTTGAGCACGATGCCGATGACGGCGGGCACGAAGACCCGGAGCGGGATGTCATTCGCCGCGCAGCATTGACGACCTTGGTGGGATTGACCCTGTCGTCAAGACGACCCATCATGTCCTTCATGGAAGATGGGACCCCAGGGGTTGTGCCCGATTATCCACGCGCACCCTCCCAGGCTGCATGGGATGCAATGGACGAAGAGGCGCGGGCACAGGTCGTGGCGTCCCTGCCCGGCGAGGTGACCTGGAATGAGATGCCAATGCCAGAGGGGGATTGGCACACCGGTCCGCGCACCTATGTCTGGAACGTGTTGCGCAGATACTGGGCCCAGCAGTCCCGACGGGCCTATGTGAGCTCCGCGCTCCCCATCTACTATCCCGAGGAGCCACGCTTCGCGCCGGACCTGCTGGTCGTGCTGGATGCGGAACAGCGCACTCGCGACAAGTGGGTTTGTAGCGCCGAGGCCCACGGATTGGACTGGGTCATGGAGGTGCACGCGGGCGGCGACCGGAAGACGGCCGCCGAAGCCAATGTGCAGCGCTACGCCCGCTTGGGGATTCCCGAGTACTTCATCCTCGACGGACGCCACTGCACGCTGGAGTGCTACCGGCTCGCGACACCCGACGCGCGCGTCTACACCCGCCTGGAACCACAGCGGGGGCGATACGTTTCCAATGTGCTGGGACTCGAATTTCAGGCCGAAGGAGAGCGTCTCCAGCTTTGGACGAGCGCCACGCCGCTGCTGACCTACAAAGAGCGTGTCGTCCAACTGGAGGCCGAGCTGCAGTGCCGCGAGGGCCTGGAGCGTCGTCTCAAGGAACTCGAGGCCGAGCTCGCCCGGCTCAAGAAGTCCCAGGGCTGAATCACGGCCATCAGGCGAGGGTGAACGCCCTCGCCAACGTCAGCACCTCCACGCGCGTGGCCCCCGCGTTCCGCAGCGCGACCGCGGCGGCCCGCGCGGTGGATCCCGTGGTGAACACGTCATCCAGGAGCAACACCTCCTGTCCCTTTACCGCCCGCGACGCCACGAACGCTCCAGCCACGTTGCCCGCGCGCTCCGCTTCACTCAGCCCCACCTGCCGGCGCGTCTCCCGCGTGCGCTCCAGCCACCCCGCCGGCGCCGTCCGCCCCGTGGCCTTCGCCAGCTCTCCCGCGAGCAGGTGCGCCTGGTCGTACTGCCGCTTCCGGAAGCGCCGCACGTGCAGCGGCAACGCCACCACGCATCCGGGCGCGGTCCTCAGGAACCGCCGAGCCTCGTCCGCGAGCAGCGCCCCCAGCGGCGCCGCCAGGTCCGGGTGGTCCTCGTACTTGAACCGGTGGATGGCCCTCGCCACCGGCCCCTCGTGCGCGAAGGGCGCCCAGGCCCGGCTGAACGGCGGCGGCACCGTCCGGCAACGGGGACAGGTGTTCCCCGGGAATGCGCCGGGCTCCGCGCACGTCCGGCAACACACCGGCGGCAGCCGCTCCAGCGCCGTGTCACACGGCTCGCAGAACAGCGCGCCCACGCCCGGCAGCACCTTCGCGCAGGCCAGACACATGGGTGGATAGATCAAATCCAACAGGGCCTTCCACATCACCGGGCCTCACAGGGGCAGCGCATCCCGCTCCCCTCGTGCGAGCCCCGTGCCGCTCACTCCGCCGTGCGGCCTCGCGTCTTGTACGTGAGCACCGGCGCCAGCGTCGCCACCACCCGCACCAGCCCCGCCTCCACCAGGTCCGTCACCACGCGGTCGATGGCCTTGTACGCAGGCGGCGCCTCCTCGAAGAGCAGGTCCCGGTCCTCGCACACCACGTGGCTCTTGAAGGACGTGCGCGTCAGCGACTCCGCCGTGAAGCGCTCCTTCAACCGCTCCCGCGCCGCCGAGCGCGTCCACTTGCGTCCCGCGCCGTGCGCCAGGCTGTACGCGCTCTGCTCGCCCGTGCCCACCGGCAACACCAGATAGCTCAGCGCTCCGCGGCTGCCGGGAATCACCACCGGCCCCTCGTCCCAGGGCGCCGCGCCCTTGCGGTGCAACCACCCCACGCGTCCGCCCGCATGCCGCGCCGTCACGCTGTTGTGGCACACGTCCAACACCCGCCGCCCCGTCGCCCCAATCCCATCCAACGTCCGCTGCGCCACCAGCGCCCGGTTCGCCTTCGCCCACAGCACCGCGCCGTCATGCCGCGTCAGGTATGCGCGCGCCTCGTCCGAGTCCGCCGCCAGTCCGCCCGCCGCGTGCCGGTCCACATGCGTGCGCAGGATGGCCTCTCCCAGCCCGCGCGACCCCGAGTGCACGAGCAACAGCAACCGCTCCTCCCGCAGGCCCAGCGCCTCGAAGACGCGCGCGTCGTGCACCTCCTCCACCCGCTGCACCTCCGCGAAGTGGTTGCCGCCGCCCACCGTCCCCAGCGCCGACTCGAAGCCCGCGCCGCTCGCGCCGTGCTCCGCGAGCACCGCCGCCGTGTCGCCCTCCCACGGCCCTTCCAAATCCAGCTTCGCCGCCCACCGCTCCGCCTTCGCCTTGCGCGTCAGCAGGTCCACGTCCCACAACCCCATGCCACAGCCGATGTCGCTGCCCACGAGATAGGGATACAGGAAGCCCTCGGATTCGAAGGCCGCGCCCACCGGAGCGCCCTTGCCGGGATGCAGGTCCGGCAGGCCCACCGCGAGTCTCATCCCGGGCAGGCGCGACACGGCCTCCAGTTGGCGGACGGCCTCGCCCTCCACCCAGGACTGGGGCGAGGCGATGATGCGCACGGTGGCGGCCGTGGAGGTTTCAGAAGAGGACGTGTTCATGATGGCCGCTCCGACGCGGTCCCTTCACGCGCCCTGACGACCCGGTCCCCATCGCCTCGGGGCTGCCTGCCCGGCCGCCTACTTGTGGTAGGGCTCGCCCTTCAGGATGGTGAACGCGCGGTAGAGCTGCTCGATGAGCACCACCCGTGCCAGCCGGTGGGGCAGCGTCATCCGCGACAGCGACATCACCTGATGCGCCGCGCCACGCACCGAGTCGTCCAGGCCCTCGTCCCCGCCAATGACGAAGAGCAGATCCTTCGAGCCCGTCTGCGCCTTGGCGACGTAGCGGGCAAGCTCCACCGAATCCAGCAGCGTGCCGCGCTCGTCCAGCGCCACGATCCAGTCCTGCGGCTTGCGCTTGCCGAGGATGGCGGCGGCCTCCGCGGACTTCGCCTCGCCGGGCTTGAGCTTGCGGCCCGAGGCTTCGTTCAGCTCCAGCAGCTCGAAGCGCGTGTAGTGCTCGAGCCGCCGCGCGTACTCCTGCACGGCGGGCTCGAACAACCCGGAGCGGTCCTTGCCGATGGAGAGGAGGCGGACCTTCACGGCCTTAGGACAGCTTCTCCCGGGGCGCGTCCGCCCAGAGGCCATCCAGGTCGTAGAAGGCGCGCACCTCGCCGTTGAACAGGTGGGCCACGACGTCGTCGTAGTCCAGCAGCACCCACTGGCCCGTCTCCAGGCCTTCCGTGCTGATGGGACGCAGGGGCTGCGCCTCCTGCTTGAGCTGCACCTGGACGTTCTCCGCCATGGCGCTCACCTGGCGGTCGCTCTCGCCGGAGGCGATGACGATGTAGTCCGCGTAGGACGTCATCCCGCGCATGTCGAGGATGACGACGTCCGTGGCCTTCTTGTCCAGCAGCAGGTTGCCGATGCGGCGCGCCAGCTCGCGCGCCTTCGCGTTCTCCGCGGGCTTGGGAGGAGCGGGCGGCGCCGCGGGCTTCGGGGCCTTCTTGCGCGCGGCGGCGGTCTTCTTGCGCGGCGGCGGACGCACGCCCGGCTTCGCCTTCTTGGCGGCCGTCTTCTTGCGGGCCGGAGCCCGGGTCGTGCTCTTCGCCTTCGCCTTCTTGGATGCAGGGGTCTTCTTCTTCGTGGCCATGTGGCGGATACCCTAGCGCACCCTTGGCAAGCTTCCAGCGCTCCTCTAATGGGTTCCGTCCATGAGCGACGCCCGCCTGGAGCAGTTCAAGAAGATGACGGCCCAGTTCCCCGACGCCCCCATGGCCTGGTTCTCCCTGGGAAAGCTCCACCTGGAACGCAAGGAATACGACAGCGCCATCCAGAGCCTGGAGACCGCCGTCCGCCTGGACCCGAAGTACGCCGCCGCCCTCGTCTCCCTGGGGGATGCCTACGCGGGGGCCGGCCAGACGGACAAGGCGAAGGAGGTGCTCACCACCGCCCGGGACCACGCGCTCGCCCAGCAGCACCCCAGCCTGGCCGAGGAGATCGACGAGCGCATCGCCGAGCTGGACTGAGTTGAATTTCGCTCCTAGTCCTGGTCCCGCCAGGTGAAGCCCACGCCGAACACCTGGCGCGTGTAGCGCAGGTCGTTGCGCGGCAGGCGCGTGCTCCAGAGGCCCCAGGACAGCTCCAGGTCCACGCGGGCGGAGACGGGCCGGGCCAGCTTGAGGGACAGCGAGTTCTGCCCCTCGTCCTCCTCCACCAGGATGATCTCCGGCGACAGGAAGATGCCGTCCGGGTAGCGCGCCAGGCCCAGCGTCCCCTGCGCCAGCAGCGTCACCCGCCAGGGCAGCCGCACCCCGGCGCTGCCGACGAGCCGGTGGCGCAGGGCCGTCTCACCGAAGCTGTTGGAGCTGACCTCCTGGAAGGCATAGGTGAGCGACAGCTTCACCGGCCCCCGGTACGTGTAGCCCGCCCCCGCCAGCAGCGCGCCGTCCTGCCGCCGCACGGGGGATGTGCTGACGCCCGGGACGGGCCGGGCGAAGGGGCCGTAGCGGCGCGAACCCCAGTCGCCAAAGACACTCAGCGTGTGGCGCGGGCTCAGCCGGTAGCGGCCGAGGACGCCCACCTCCGGGCCGCCGAAGTCGGCCGTGTGGTCCGGCCGGTACACGAAGCGGCGGGCGCCCAGGCGAAAGCGCAGGGCCAGGCGCACGTCCGGGGCGTACTCGGCGAAGAGGCTGGTGCCCAGGTCCGAGTACGCGCGGCTGCCGCCCCGCCGGTCCTTGGCGTGGCCTTCCGCGCCCACGCCCCACTCGGCGCCCAGGGCAAGCGAGCCCTCCAGCGCGCCCGCCTGCACCAGCGTGTCCTCGTTGTCGTAGTCCAGGTACTTCCGGGCGCCCAGCTCGTACCGGCCCACCACCTGGGCCCGCTCGCCGGTGCCCCGGCCTTCCGCCACGCCCAGCACGCCCAGCGCCAGGTCCGCGCCGGGGCCGGGCGTGGCGCGGTCGGTGAAGTCGCGCGGGGCATTGCTGTCCACGAGGAGCCGGCCGGTGCCCCGGAGCGAGCCCTGCCACTCGGCCGCGCGCGCACCTCCGCCCCAGGGGATGCTGAGGGCCAGGAGGAGCGGGAGGAGGCGGCGGTCCAAGACGCGCGCACCATACTCCGGCCCGCTGGCATCCCCACGCTCGCAAGTGCCCCGTGCGGCCACGTCGTCCCCGGGACACCCGGGGTGTGCCCGCGGTCGGTGACGGCGCACCCGGCCGCCCGGTACATTGGGGCCATGTCTTACGCGTCCTTCCTCGCGGCGGTGGTGGCCGGCCTGGGGCTTTCCGCCTGTTCCCCGGCGTCCTTCACCACGGAGGTCCAGGGCGAGGCCACGGTGCCCGCGAACCCCGCCGGCACCTCCACGCTCCTCAATGCCTTCCCCTCCATCAGCAGCTTCTCCGCGCTGGACTTCAACGAGAACCAGGACTTCAAGAACCGCGACGTCACCAAGGACGAGGTGACGCGCGTGCAGGTGAAGTCGATGACGCTCAAGATCCTGAGCCCCAAGGAACAGGACTTCGGCTTCCTGGACTCGCTGGAGGCCGTGGCCCGCGCGGGCAACTCCGAGTCGCGCTTCGCGGCGCGCGACGGCATCGCGGGCCTGCGTCTGAGCCCGCCCAACCCCACGGTGGGGTTGAACACGGACGGCAGCCCGGACCTGAGGCCCTACGTGGCCGCGCCCAGCATGTCCATCATCCTGCGCGGCACGGGACGCCTGCCGGAGCGCGAGGTGCGCGTGCAGGCCACGGTGGTGCTGGAGGTGGAGGGCGGCCTGCTGTAGCGGGCGTCCAGAGGGCTTCCGGCGCTGCTTCAGGGCGCCAGCGTCTTCGCGCGGCGCTCCAGCGCGCCCGCGCGTCCGTCCAGCTCGCTCGCCAGGGACTCCAGCCGCGCGGCCTCCTGCTCCAGCGAGGACAGGTCCTCCATGCCGCCCGCGGCCAGCGCCTGGGCGCGCACCGGGTCCACCTGGGGCCGCCGGTCGCTGGCGGTGGCGCGGCCAGAGGACGCGTCGCCCATGGTCGGAATGCCTCCGACCCCCGGACCCTGGGTCGGGTCGCCCGCGTAGTCCGGCGACTCCACCATCGAGTCGGTCGGGAGCAGCACCGGCAGCCGGCCGCCCCGCTGGGTGGGGGCCACCTGCAGGCCCCGGTCGCCCACCGTGCGCATGCGCAGGCGGCGGTCCTGGTCGTCGAACATGGACTCCTCGCCCAGGAAGTCGTTCATGCGGCGGTCCAGGTCGCGCTCCTCGCGCACCTCGGTGATGCGCGCCTTGAGGGCCTGGAGCCGCTGGCGCACCTTGTCCTGGCTGTCGCGCAGCGCGTCCGCCTGCGCGAGCAGGTCCTCCGGATCATCCCCGCGCGCCGCGCCATCCAGCGCCGGCACCTGGGAGGCGGGCAGCGCCGCGCGCACGGCCTCGCGTTCGCCGCGCACGGACCGCATCTGCTCCACCAGCCGCGCGCGCTCGGTCCGGTCCGTCGTCGCGTCCCACGCCGCGCGCAGCCGCGTCAGCTCCTGGGACAGCGCGGTGTGCAGCGCCAGGTGCGCGCGCTCCACCTCGCCGTCCGCGCCGGACACCGACTGCGCCAGCCCCGTGAGCTCTCCGCTCAGCTCCTGCGAGCGGCGCAGCGCGGATTCCAGCTCTCCGCCCGCCGTGAGCTTCCCCTGGCGCTGGGCCTTGAGCGCTTCAATGCGCGCGGCCAGGCCGTTGAGCTCCTCGCGCAGTCCCTGCTGCCGGGTGCGCAGGGTGCGTGCCTCCGTGCGCGCCGCCTGGGCCTGCGCGCGCGCCTGCTCCAGGCCGGACGTCGCCCCGGCGGGAGCGGCCACGAACAGGCACAGGAGGAGGGGGAGGGCACGCAACATCATCGGGGGAACATCGTCAGCAAGGCGGATGCCAGTCCTTCCCTCCTACCCCGTTCCCAGGCCCGACGGAAAGCGCCGTGGTTCCGGGCACCTGCACGGCCAGGGTGGGACGGGGTGGGTGGGCCGGACGGTGGAAAGTCATGG
Organism: Corallococcus sp. CA054B; assembly: GCF_003611625.1. NCBI lineage: Bacteria > Pseudomonadati > Myxococcota > Myxococcia > Myxococcales > Myxococcaceae > Corallococcus > Corallococcus sp. CA054B. Next base: position 1,497 of record NZ_RAVY01000287.1, on the reverse strand, counting down.
GGCCGGGGCGCGGATGACGGATTTCCGAGGCCCCGGGCGCGGGCATCCCTCCTTTGCCTACGAAGCTTCCTCGGGGCGTTCGCCGCGCGGCAGGAAGCCATACTTCTCCAGCTTGTAGTACAGCGCGGAGGTCTTGATGCCCAGCAGCCGGGCGGTCTCCGTCTTCACGCCGCCGGCCTTCTCGTAGGCGCGCGCGATGAGCTGGCGCTCCAGGTCCTCCAGGATTTCGGGCAGGGGACGGTCGCCCTGGGGCACCGGCAGCCCCGCGTCCATGCGCGGCGTCTGGCCGGCCAGGTGCGAGGGCAGGTCCTGCGGGGTGAGCGTGTCTCCCTCGGCGAAGACGAGCGCCTGCTCCATCACGTTCTCCAGCTCGCGCACGTTGCCGGGCCACGCGTGGCGGGTGAGCGCGTGCAGCGTCGCGTCGTCGATGCCGGTGACGCGCCGGTTGACCCTGGGCGCGTGCTTGGCGACGAAGTGGCGCGCGAGCGCGGGCAGGTCCTCGGGGCGCTCGCGCAGGGGCGGCAGGGTGAGCGGGACGATGTGCAGCCGGTAGTAGAGGTCCTCGCGGAAGCGGCCCGCCTTCACCTCCGCCTGGAGGTCGCGGTGCGTGGCGCTCACCACGCGCACGTCCACCTTGAGCGTCTCTTCTCCGCCCACGCGCTGCAGCTCCTTCTCCTGGAGCACGCGCAGGAGCTTGGTCTGCACGGAGGCGGGAATCTCTCCAATCTCGTCCAGGAAGAGGGTGCCGCCGTCGGCCAGCTCGAAGCGGCCCAGCTTGCGCTTCACCGCGCCGGTGAAGGCGCCGCGCTCGTGGCCGAACAGCTCGCTCTCCAGGAGCGTTTCCGCCAGGGCCGCGCAGTGCACCACGACGAAGGGGCCGTCCTTGCGCGGGGAGCGCTGGTGGAACATCCGCGCGACCAGCTCCTTGCCGGTGCCGCTCTCGCCGCGCACCAGCACGGTGGCGTCGCTCGCGGCCACCTTGCGCACCTGGGCGAGCAGCCGCTGCATGGGCTCGCTGTCGCCCACCAGGTCGCGGTGGGTGAGGGCGGCGTCGGCGTCGTGCGCGTCCGTGCGGGCGGTGAGGCGCTCCACCTGGCGGCGCGTGGCGGACAGCTCCAGGCCCTTGTCCACCTTGGCGCGCAGCACCTCCGGGGGGAAGGGCTTGGTGATGAAGTCGTAGGCGCCCTCCTGCATGGCCAGCACGGCGGTCTCGATGGTGCCGAACGCCGTCACCACCATGACGACGGCGCCAGGGTCCGCCTGCTTGAGCGCGCGCGTCACGGCGATGCCGTCCATGCCGTCCATCTTCAGGTCCGTGACGACCAGGTCGAAGGGGCCCTTCTTGTACGCGGCGAGCCCGTCCGCCCCGCTCCGCACCGCGGACACGGTGTGGCCGGAGCGGGTGAGGGTGACGGTCATGCCCTCGCGGAGGGTGTCGTGGTCGTCGATGACGAGGATGCGGGCCATGCGCCTGCTCGGGAAGGAAGGGTGGGGGGC
>NZ_RAVY01000286.1:0-9356 GCF_003611625.1 Corallococcus sp. CA054B | reverse complement strand
GTACGGAGCGGTGTACCGGGTGGAGCCGCTGGACGCGCCGGGGCGGAGCTTCGCGCTCAAGCTGTCGCTGCATCCGGACCCGGCCCGGGCGCTGCGGGAGATGGCGCTGCTGTTGGACCGGGCGTGGCATCCGAACGTGGTGCGGGTGCATGCCACGGGGCGGTGGCCGGATCCGGTGGAGGGGCTGCCGTACTTCGTCATGGACTGCGTGGAGGGGATGGCGCTCCACCTCTGGACGGAGACTGTCAACCCCACGTTCCGGCAGGTGGCGATGGTGGGGGGCTCGGTGGCGATGACGCTGGGGGTGTTGCATGCGCGAGGCGTGCTGCACCGCGACCTGAAGCCGGAGCACATCCTGATCCGCGCGAGGGAGCAGGTGCCGGTGCTCATCGACTTCGGGGCCGGGGACCAGACGGGGGCCGCGACGCTCACGACCACCACCCTGCCCCCGGGGACGCTGCACCTGCGCAGTCCGGAGGCCATCCGGTTCCAGCAGCGCCACTGGAGGCAGCCGGAGCTGCGCTATCCCTACCGGGAGGCGGATGACCTGTATGCCCTGGGCGTGTGCCTGTACCGGGCTGTCACGGGGCACTACCCGTTCCCGCCGGGGCAGGAGCCGGAGCTGCTGGCGGTGGCCATCACGGAGCGGCTGCCGCCGTCTCCCCGGGACATCAATCCCCAGGTGCCGGAGCCCCTGTCGAGGGCCATCCTGCGGCTCCTGGAGAAGGAGCCGGAGCAGCGGCCGCGCACGGGGGAGGCGGCGCACTCGGACCTGATGCGGGGGCTGCTCTCCGGGGGCGCGGTGGCGTTCGAGGCGCACCTCTTCGATGAGATTCCGGGCACGCCGAATCAGATCCGCCGTCCGGCGTGGCCCGCGCAGCCGTACCTGACGCCCGCGCCAAGGCCCCGGCCTGTTCCCGAACCGGTGGCCCCGCGCCGGTTCCCGGCCTGGGGGTGGGTGGGCATGGTGCTGTGCCTGGGATTGCTGCTGGCGGGACCCGGGACCTGGAAGGTCCTGCTTTGGGGCTGGACTCGACATACAACCCCAGAGGTCCCAGAGAGTGTTTCCGCCCCTGTTGGTCATAAACTGGCGAGCCAACCCGACCGCCCGCACAGTGTTCCCGTCGCCGCCCCGGCGACCGCTGCCCCCGAGGAACGTGCGCCTGTGACGACAAAGCCCCCTGCCCCGCCGTCTCCGAAGCTTGGTCGTACACTCAAGGCCGCCACGATTGCGTCCTGTATGGCGGGCATGGCCTGCGCCAGCGCGCCCCTGGTGGATCGACCTACGCCACCCGCCGAGGACTGTCCGGAGGATGCGTGGGCGGCCATGCAGGCGCTCAAGGTTGGCAGCATCCAGTGGTCCGCCAAATTCGACCCGAATACGCGCTCCGACTTCGTCACCGTCCGAGAGGGGCGCGCCGCTGTGTATACGCACGGCAGCGAGGGACGCGTGAGGCACGGTTCCATGCTGACGGGCACGCTCTACGTCGGCTCCAAACGCGTCTACGGCCGTTTCACCCAACTGCGCCAGAACAAGACAGGTGAAACATTTCCCGTCTGTATCGAACTCTGGTTCCTGTCAGACCGCACGCGAGGCGTTCCCCGCAGCGAGGGGGGAGACGAGAACACCGCCGTTGTTCCCAACAAGATGTCCGTGCGGGGAGTGATCCGATACGACGAATAGGAGGACCCGTGCTCCTGTTCTTGCTTCCGTTCCTGGCAGCCGCGGATGGAGGGGTGTCCGACGACGACACAGCCACTCCGCCTCCCGAGCAGGTCTGTGCTGACGTGGGGCTGTCGACAATGCTCGCCGAGACGATCCTGGATCAAAGGGGCGTCCAGACGTTGGAGCTGAAGGGTCCCGAAACGGGTTCCTCGGGCGCGGAGTTTCAGTCCATAAGCTTCCGCTCCGCACGCCGGGTCGCGGTGCGACTGGAGTTCTCCGGGCGGTCGTCCCTGTCCGGCAAGGCCGCCAAGGCGAGCCTCAGCGGTCCGAATCATCAGACCCTGAGGGTCGTGGAAGTGCTCGATGTGGCTTCCGAGTCTGGAACCGAAACCGCCCAGATCATCGTGGAAGCAGAAGCGCAGGCCCACGAGGCTCGCGGTGTCTACACGCTGGAACTCCAGGACGCGGAAGGCACACGGCTGCTCGTCCTGCCAGGAGTACGGTTCCCTTCCATCTGATTCATGCCCAGCACGCAGGGCGGAGCTGCGGGCAGAGGCCGCCCGCCGGGAGCGCTCTCCAGAAACCTGTCTGACTGTCCGACAGGTTTTCACCTCGTGAGCCCCGAGCCCGCGAACCTGTCCGACTGTCGGACAGGTTTCACCCATTGGGCCCAGCGGGAGCAAACGTTCCCGATTGTCAGACTGGTTTCCTCGCCCGGGGCTGCGCCTGTGAACTTGTCCGACTGTCGGACAGGTTTTCGTCGTCCGGGCCCGGAGGGTGCTTCCTCTCGGCAGGCGACGCGGACGGTGGGCCCCCGCGTCCATGTCAGACCCCTGTGGTTGGATGGCGATGCTGAGCCGAGGAGGGGGATGGGGATGGGACGGGGAGGACTCGTGGCGTACGTGGAGGCGCAGCTCGAGCGCGATATCGCGCTGGGGCGGCTGCCGCCATGCGGGCAGTTCGGCTCGGAAGCGAAGCTGGCGCGTCATTATGACGTATGCCGAGGCACCATCCGCGAGGCGATGCGGCGACTGGCGGCGCGGGGGCTGGTGGTGCAGCGCTCCGGACGCAAGACGCGCGCGGTGGCGCTGGATGAGTCGCTGACGCTGGAGAATCTGGGGCTGGCGCTGCATGACGTGCGCTCGCCGAACGCACGGTGGCTCTTGGAGGGCTACTTCAGCCTCAAGCGGCAGGTGCTGGTGGAGCTTCTGTCCGACTGCTGCGCGAGGGCCTCGGACCTCGACCTGGACCGGCTGCGGTCCACGTGCTTCAAGTTGCAGGACGCGGCGCGGTGGGAGTCGGGTGCAACCTGCGCCCAGGCGGAGTTCGAGTTGCTGCGGCTGGCGGCCCGGGTGGCTTCCCGTCCCGGACACGTGCTCCTTGTTCAGTCCCTGCAGCGGGCATTCCTGGGCGGAGCCGCCCCACTGCAGCCCCTCATGGGCGGAGAGTTGCTGCGCGAGTGGGCCTGGTGCGCGATGGGGGCCCTGTCGGAGCGTAACGTACTGGCGCTCCAGCACGAGCTGCCGGCGCTGCTGAAGGATTGCGACGAGCGCGTGCTGGACGCCTTCGCCCCTTCCCCCAAGGCGCCTGCCTCTCCCCCTCCCGAAAGCCACCACGCCCCAGAGGAACCCCTCGGCGCCCCTGCGTCGGCCACCGCGCGGCATGAAGCAGTGGAGGCACGCCCCTGCGTGGAGGAGCATGGCCTCGGACTCCTTGTGCCCACCCCTCGGGACACCGAGGTGCTGGGGGTTTCGCCTCGCCCTGAGGAGAGGGTCTCCCCCGTGGAGTCCGACAGCGGGATGTTGCTGATTCCAGCGCTCCCGGAGCGCGTCCCATCCGAACCCAATGGGACGTGCGCCGCGGATGTGATGGGCACGGTCTTGTGTGGCTTGTCCGATTGTCGGACAGGTTCTGGCGCCTCGTGTCCGGAGGAGGGCCTCCAACCCAAGGCTCCATCCGCCAGCTACCGCGAACGCCCTCATGTGATGAATCAGCCACAGGAAGGCGGACTGCTTCACGTAGGCCGGTGGGCTTCACGCCTCTGGCGGTTGATTGTCCATTCCCTGGGCCTCCCTGCGTCGTGAGCGACGAGGGTCCTTCGGATCCGCTGTCGACTGACTTCTGGCTCCCTGCTCAGAAGCCCATCGACAGTGCGAGTTGCTCCGTGCGGTTCACGTCGTCCAGCACCTGCGCGAGCTTCTCGCGGATGGCCGCCGGGGCGTCCGTCCCCAGGAACAGCCGCAGCGTCGGGGCTCCGGCGGCCACCGCGTCCACGATGGCCTTCGCGGCCTTCACGGGGTCACCCGGCTGCGTGCCGGCGGACTGCGCAACCCAGGCTCTCGTGGGGCCCATCGACTCCGCGTAGGCAGGCAGCTCCGGCAGCGGCTGGAACCCGGGGCCCAGCAGATTCGTGCGGAACATTCCCGGCTCCACGAGAAGCACCTTCACTCCGAAGGGCGCGATCTCCTTCGCCAGCGCTTCGGAGATGCCTTCCAGCGCGTGCTTCGCCGCGCTGTACGCCCCCGCGCCCGGGTACCCGACCAGTCCGGTCAGACTCGAGACCTGCACGATGATGCCCGTCCGCCGCTCGCGCATGTGCGGCAGCGCCGCTCGCGTCATCGCCACGGCTCCGAAGAAGAGCGGCTCGAATATCGCTCGCAGCTCCGCGTCGCTCGTCTCCTCCACCGCGCCCAGCAACGAGTAGCCCGCGTTGTTCACCAGCACGTCGATGGCCCCGAAGTGCTTCAGCGCCGCCGTGACGGACTCCTGCACCTGCTCTGGCTTCGTCACGTCCAACCGGAGCGCGAGCACCCGGTCCGGGGCCCTCGCCACCAGGTCCTCCAGCGTGCGCGGGTCTCGCGCCGTCGCGACCACGCGCTCCCCCCTGGCGATGACCTCCTCCACGATGTTGCGGCCAAACCCCGACGACGACCCCGTGACGAACCAGACCTTGCCCTGTGCGTTCATGACTGCCTCCGTGGCCCATGAAGTACGCCCCGGCCCTCCGCTCCGAAACGCGTCGTCTCTGGATGCACTTTGTAGCTACGCTAAGGAATGCGCGACGACCTCTCCGGCTTGATGGCGTTCCTCGCGGTGGCTCGCAGACGCAGCTTCACCGCCGCCGCGTCGGAGCTCGGGGTCACCCCTTCCGCGGTGAGCCAGAGCCTCCGGGCCCTGGAAGTGCGCGTCGGCGTGCGGCTCCTCCAGCGCACCACCCGCAGCGTGGGCCTCACCGAGGCCGGCTCGCGCTTCCTCTCGCGGCTCGAACCCGCGATGCACGGCGTGCAGGACGCCTTCGAGTCCCTGGGCGAGCTTCGTGACCGGCCCACGGGGCTCCTGCGCCTGACCCTGCCCCGCTACGGCTACCAGGAGGTGCTCGGTCCACGCCTGGCGGAGTTCCTCACCGCCCATCCCGACATCCGCGTGGACATCCACCTGGAAGACGCGCTCGTCGACATCGTCCAGCAGGGCTTCGACGCGGGCTTCCGCGTCGGTGAGCTCGTGGACCGCGAGATGATCGCCATCCCCGTGAGCGGCGACATCGTCATGCACGTGGTGGGCTCGCCCGCGTACTTCGCCAACCGCGGCAAGCCGAAGCACCCTCGCGACCTGCGCGACCACGACTGCATCAACTACCGCAGCCGGACCACCGGCGGGCTCCTCCGCTGGGGGCTGAGCGATGGCGGAAAGCGCATCGAGGCCGCCGTCGAGGGCCGCGTGGTGTTCGATGACTCGGAGCTGGTGCTGGACGCCGCCGTCGCCGGGCTGGGGCTCGCCTATGTCCCGGAAAGCCGCGTCCGGAAGCTGCTCGCGGAGAAGCAGCTCGTGCGCGTGCTCGAACCGTACTCCGCCACGCTCCCTGGCTTCTTCCTCTACTACCCGAGCCGCGCCCAGGTGGCGCCCAAGCTCAAGGCGTTCATCGACTTCTTCAAGCTGAAGCGGCGGCGCTGAGCACTCCCGGCGGCGTCAGCCACGGGGCCGCCAGCGCTTCGGCGTCCTCCAGCAACCGCAGGCGCCGGGCATCCTCCGGGAACGGCGCCACCGTGCTCCGGGGGAGCGCGTCGTACGTGCACCCGTCCAGCACACGCCCGGCCACCGCCTTGCGCTTGCCGCCCCACTGCTTGAAGAAGAAGGCCACGCCCGCCGCGTCACACTGCTCACGCACCGAGCGCACCCACTCCGGGTCCAGCGGCCTCGCCTTCGCGCCGCTCTCGCCTCCGACAATCACGCCGTCGATACCGGTGAAGTCCACCGGGCCCAGGTCCTCCAGGAGCGGCTCGATGGACAGGAAGCGCACCCGCGCGGGCACCGCTTGCAGGTGCTTCACTCGCGGCAGGCCGTACTTGCGGTCCTCCACGCTCACGCCCCACCAGACGTTCGGCAGCCTCGCCGCGAACGCGAGCCGCGTGGACAGCAGCCGCTGCATCCGCTCCGCGCGCTTCGTCAACACCTGGAACGTGTGCCACTCCGCCAGCGCCATCACCCGCGCCACCGTCTCGATGTAGTCCTCCGGGACTTCGTCCAGGAACAGGTCGCTCATCGAGTTCACGAACACGCGCTTGGACGCCTTCCAGCGCAGCGGCTCGGCGAGCTTCCCTGGAATCAGCTTCAGGTCGAAGCCCTGCTCATACGGGTGCCCTGGCACGCCCCGGAACCGCTCCGCGAACGTCTCCGCGTAGCAGTGCTTGCACCCGGGGCTCAGCTTCACGCAGCCGCGCACCGGGTTCCACGTCGCATCCGTCCACTCAATCTTGGAGTTGTCAGCCATGGCGTCCGGAAGGAACAAGCAGCCCGCCTGCCTCCATCCCTACTTCGCGGGAGGCGGCTCCACGGGCAGCGTCTGAGCCCGCTTCTCCACGGCGCGCAGCGTGTCCACCACCGCGTCCTTCTGCCCCAGGCTTGCCAGGAACCCGGGGACGGAACCCGCGGGGTCCACCGTGAACTTGTAGACGACCCAGGACGTGTCCTCGCCCTTCGGCTCCACCTTCCAGCTGCCCTCGTTCAGCCGCAGGCGCACCACGTTCCGCCTGGCGGGGAACGCGTCCGGCTCCGCCTTCCAGCGCTGCTGGTACACGCCCGTCCCGTCCGGCGCGACCTTCGACTCCGTCACCACGTGGCAGATGTAGTCGCGCGAGGACACCACCGGCAGGTCCAGCCGCGTGTACGTGAGCCGCCCGCCGTCTTCCGTGGGCCGCACCACCCGAGACTCCTTCACGTACGGCATGAAGAGCCGGTACGACCCCTGGTCCTCCAGCACCGTTTGAATCCGCTCCGCGCTCGCCTTGAGCTCGCCTTCCGCCCAGATGTCCTTCGCCTTCGTCCCGGGACGGGGCCGCACCTTTATCAAGTAGGGCGTCTTCGCCACCGTCTCCCACTCCTCCGCCCCCGCCACGCCCGCCGCCAGCACCACCGCCAGGGCCAGGCCCCAGCGCCGCGTCATTCCCGACATGTGTCTGCCCTTTGGTTCCGCGCGTGCCCGGCCCTTCGCGGCGCTTGCGTCACCTGTATCCCATCTTTCCGACACCCGAACGACCCGGGCCTGCCCACGAGGCGACTCGGGCACACGGGCCGCTCGACTTTGCGAGCAAGCCTTGGCAAGCCTTGCTCCCATGGCTCCTCACTTCTCCGGTCCCCCGCCCGAACGCGGTCTGTTCTGCAACCGCACCCTCAACATGCGCGCCATCAAGGCCGTGGGCTACGACATGGACTACACGCTCATCCACTACCGCGTGGAAGCGTGGGAACGCCGCGCCTACGAATACATTCGCGACCGTCTGGTGGAGCAGGGCTGGCCCGTGGCCGACCTGACCTTCGACCCGATGCTCGCCATCCGCGGCCTCATCATCGACACCGCCAAGGGCAACCTCCTCAAGGCCAACCGCTTCGGCTTCGTGAAGAAGGCCCTGCACGGTAGCCGCCCCATGGACTTCGAGTCCCAGCGCGAGGCCTATACCCGCACCGTCATCGACCTGGCGGACCGGCGCTGGGTGTTCCTCAACACCCTGTTCTCCCTCTCCGAGGCCTGCATCTACGCGCAGCTCGTGGACCGCCTGGACGCCGGCCAGCTCCCGGGCCCCATGGGCTACGCGGACCTCTACGAGCACGTGCGCAAGAACCTGGACGCCACGCACATGCAGGGGCGCCTCAAGGCCGAAATCATCGCGGACCCCGAGCACTACGTCATCGATGATCCGGAGACGCCGCTCGCGCTGCTGGACCAGAAGAACGCCGGCAAGAAGCTGCTGCTCATCACCAACAGCGAGTGGGCCTACACCGAGCCCATGATGCACTTCGCCTTCGACCGGCACCTGCCCGACGGCATGACCTGGCGCCAGCTCTTCGACGTGGTCATCGTCAGCGCGCGCAAGCCCGAGTTCTTCACCACGCGCTCCACCCTCTTCGAGGTGGTGGAGGCGAATGGTGAAGCGCTGCTGCGGCCGCACTCCGGGCCGCTCGACAGGTCCAAGCCCTACTTCGGCGGCAGCGCGCTGGAGCTGGAGCGGCACCTGGGCCTGTCCGGCGACGAAATCCTCTACGTGGGCGACCACATGTTCGGCGACGTGCACGTCAGCAAGAACGTGCTGCGCTGGCGCACCGCGCTCATCCTGCGCGAGCTGGAGGACGAGGTGCGCGCCATCGCCGCCTTCCGCGCCACCGAGGTGCGCATTGGCGAGCGCATGCTCAAGAAGGAGCGCCTGGAGGCGGAGAGCTGCCAGGTGCGCCTGGAGCTCCAGCGGCGGCGGCACCACTACGGCCCCCGCTCGGACGGCTCGGAGGGCGAGCTGGTGACGCGGCTCACGGAGCTGCGCGCGGAGCTGGAGGCGCTGGACGCGGAGCTGGGCCCCATGGCCCGCGCGGCCGGTGAGCTGTCCAACCCGCACTGGGGACTGCTCACCCGCGCCGGCAACGACAAGAGCCACCTGGCGCGGCAGGTGGAGCGCTACGCGGACATCTACACGTCGCGCGTGAGCAACTTCCTCTTCGCCACGCCGTTCGTCTACCTGCGCAGCCCGCGCGGCAGCCTCCCGCACGACCCCAGCATCCCCGGCGGCACCCCGGTGTTCACCACCGGGGACGGCGCGGGCAGCGGCCCCGCGGAGTAGCTCCAGGGCCCCAAGGCGCCTCGCGGCTACTGCGTGAGGCGCCAGAGGGCCTGCAGGTCCGCGGGCAGGTTGCTGGCCACCTTGTCCGCCTCGCCTTCTGAAATCTGGTCCTGGAAGGCGCGCAGCACCGCGCGGATGACCAGCTCCGCCTGGTCCACCGGCATCTGGAGGTCCTCCGCGACGGATGCAATCAGCTCCTCGCGACCGAAGCGGTGGGGGTGCCGGGGGCGCTCCTCCGGCGGCGGCAGGAACTCCACCAGCAGCCGCGGCAGCTGGGACTCCAGATTCCGCGCCCCGTTGGGCATGAGCCTGCGCTCCAGCGCGCTCAGCACCGACACGGCGGCGGACTCCGCGAGCGCGGGAGGCAGGGCGCTCAAGTCACACAGGTGGTGGATGAACGCCGCATAGGTGGCGCGCAGGTGGGCTTCATGCCTCCGCGCGTGGCGTTCCTGCTTCTCGGTTTCGGTTTCGTGGGCCTGGGCCATGGGCACACCTCCGGCGGATGAGGGGGGACGGGAACTCCTGGAAGGTGGGCACCGGAACCCCGGTCCGCGCCCGGCAGGCAGGCAGGCCCCACCCCCCGGCGC
>NZ_RAVY01000285.1:0-9441 GCF_003611625.1 Corallococcus sp. CA054B | reverse complement strand
CGCGTACCCCGCGGACTCCATCGCCGCCCACGCGCACTCCAGGAGCGCCCGGTGCTGCGGATCCATCTGCTCCGCCTCGCGCGCCGAGTACCCGAAGAACGCCGCGTCGAAGCCCTCCGCCTCCTCCAGCACCCCCGCCGCGGTGATCCACTCGTCGCCCTGGGGCAGCCCCAGCCGCTCCCGGCCCGCCGCGTCCAGCCGGGTGATGGAGTCCACCCCACCCACCAGGTTGCGCCAGAACTGGCGCGCGTCCTCCGCCCCCGGAAAGCGCAGCGCCAACCCCACCACCGCCACCGCCATGGGCGCGTCCTCGCCCCCGGCGGCCGCTCCGGCCTCGTTCGCGTGGTCCATGGCTCCCGAGCCTGCCAGGGAAGTCCGGACCCCGGGGAAGCACGAAGCCCGCCTGCTCGCCCTGGCGCGGTCGGCCTTGACGCGGTAGTTCTATTTTCCTCAATTTGCAGCAAATCCAGCCCCTGGGAGCAGCCACCATGAGCACACAGAGCGCGGTCCCCTCGCCCATGGAGGCGCGGCTGGCGGGTTACTGGCAGGAACTCCTGGGGGTGGACGCCGTGCGGCCGGAGGACCACTTCCTGGAGGTGGGGGGCAACTCGCTCCTGGCCACCATGCTGGCCAACCGCATCGAGGACGACCTGGGCCTCCAGGTGGGCATGGTGGACCTGTTCAACACGCTGAGCGCCGTGGCGGCCGTCTGCGAGCGCCTCCAGCAGGAGACCCAGGCCGCCGGCTGACGCGCCCCAGGGCGTGGCAGCAAGACGACGGGCCGGGCGGGTGGACGGGGCTTGCCTCTTTTCCCCCCGCCCCCGGTTGGGCTAGCAGGGGGGCCATGCCCATCCTCGCTCTCGTCCGTCATGGTCAGTCCCTCTGGAACCTCGAGAACCGCTTCACCGGCTTCGTGGATGTGCCCCTCACCGAGCAGGGCCGCGCCGAAGCCCGCAAGGCCGCCGACAGCCTCCAGGACGTGAAGTTCGACGTCGCCTACACCTCCGCCCTCACCCGGGCGCAGCAGACGCTGGCCATCCTGCTGGAGACGCTGAAGCAGACCCCGCCCGTCATCCGCGACGCGGCCCTCAACGAGCGCCACTACGGCGACCTGCAGGGCCTCAACAAGGCGGACGCCGCCAAGGAGTTCGGCGAGCAGCAGGTCCACATCTGGCGCCGCTCCTATGACGTGCCGCCCCCCAATGGCGAGTCCCTGGAGATGACCGCGAAGCGCGTGCTGCCCTTCTTCGACCGGGCCATCGCGGGCGACCTGCGCCAGGGCAAGAACGTGCTCGTCGTGGCGCACGGCAACTCCAACCGCTCCCTGGTGATGCGCCTGGACAAGCTGTCCGGCGAGACGGTGGTGGGCCTGGAGCTCGCCACGGGCGTGCCGCTCGTCTACGAGATTGGCGCCGACGGCCAGGTCGTCTCCAAGCGCGGCTGAAGACGCCCTGACGCTTCGTGGCGGGCAGGGCCTTCCTGGGGAAGACGGGAGGGGGCTTGAATGAGCAGCCCTCTGTCCCGTCAGATGGGATGAAGCAAGAACACCCCCAAGGATGCACACCATGAAGGCCCTGACCCTCGCCGTCGTCCTGCTCTCCTCCGCCGCTGCCCTGGCCCAGACGGCGCCCAAAGCGGCGGACTCAGTCAACATCGCTGGCGGCGCCGAGTTCCGCCGCCCCCCGCCCCCGGGCCACTCCACGCCGCAGCCGGTGCCGATGCCGCAGCCGGTGCCCTCGCGCAACCAGGTCGTCATCGACCGTGAGCAGGTGGAGCGCCGCATCAACCGGCTGGAGAGCGCGCTGCGCGACGCGATGTCCCGCACGAAGGACGCCAAGGGCCGCGAGAGCATCCGCAACGCCATGGAGGAGCTGGACAAGCTGAGCGAGTACGTGGACAAGGCCCCGCCGGTGGTGGTCAACCATCCGGCGCCGATGCCGCCCCCGCCGCCGGTGGTGCGCCCCATCACGGATCAGCAGTTCCGCAACATCACCGCGGCGATGGTGCGCGAGTCCTTCCCGCGCGAGAAGCTGCGCATCCTGTCGCAGGTGGCCCCGAACGAGAACTTCCTCGTGACGCACATCCTGTCGGTGCTGGGGCAGTTCTCCTTCTCCAATGACAAGCTGGAGGTGGTGCGCCTGATGCGGCCCACGCTGCTGGATCCGCAGAACGGCTACCAGCTGTACCAGGCGTTCCCCTTCTCCAACGACAAGCAGCAGCTGCAGGCCATCCTCGACAGCGGCGGGCGCTACTAGCCTTCCAGTGTCACCGTCGGAGCGCGGACCAGATGGCCCGCGCCTCCGGCGAGTCCACGGTGGCGTGGACGCTGGCCACCACCCGTCCTTCCGCGTCCAGCGCCAGGACATAGGGGGTGTCGCTGGAGGAGAGCCCCAGCGCCTTGGCCATGCCGCCGTTCTTGTCCAGCCAGGTGTCCTTCCAGAACTCCCGGGGCACCTGGTTCTTCGCCTTGCCCCGCGCCGCGCCCTCGCTGACGAAGAACGGCAGCTTGAGGGTGATGAGCGACTGGCGATGCACCGAATCCGCCACGTGCTCGTCCGCGGCATCGAACCATCCGCGCATCCGGTCGCCCGCGTCCTTGTCGGTGATGACGACCAGCAGCGTGGGGCGCCCCTTCAGCTCGTGACTCGCGTGCGGGCCGGACGTCAGGTCGCGCGCGGAGAACGCCGGCAACGGCTGCCCTTGGGGAGGCAGCGCGAACGCGCCCGGGGCCGTGAACAGCACCCCGGCCAGCGCCGCCCCCATGAGCGTGGAACGTCCCCACCGCGAGCCTCTGGGTTGGCAAGCCATGGGACGAGAGGTGTTCACGCGGAGTCAGGTTCCCTAGCGCCCGGAATGCCTGCGCACGCCCGGCTGCCTGCCCCGCGTGGGGATCCGCTAACGTGGGTGCCCCTCTCGTACCGGGAGTCCCCCCTTGAGAACCCTTTCCCTCACCCTGCTCCTGCTGCCCCTGACGGGCAGTGCGGCCGTGAAGAGCATCTCCACCGTGGCCGAGCTCCAGACCGCGCTTTCGTCCGCCAAGGCCGGCGACGAGCTCGTCCTGGAGGACGGCACGTACACCTTCAACGCGAACCTCACCTGCGCCGCGGAGGGCACCCAGGCCGCTCCTATCGTCGTGCGCGCGAAGAACCGCCACGCGGCCGTCGTGCGCTTCAACGCGCAGGAGGGCTTCAAGGTGTCCGGCCGGTACTGGACCTTCGACGGGCTCACGGTGGAGGGCATCTGCGCGAACGACCAGAACTGTGAGCACGCCTTCCACGTCACCGGTCACGCGGAGAACTTCGTCCTGCGCAACAGCCGCGTGCGCGACTTCAACTCGCAGCTCAAGGCGAACGCGACGCAGAACGGCAGCGGCGTGTGGGAGATACCGCACCGGGGTCTCATCGAGAACAACGAAATCTACGACACGCACGCGCGCGTGACGTCCACGCCCGTCAACAAGCTGAACATCGACACCGGCGATGACTGGGTGGTCCGCGACAACGAGATTCACGACTTCTCCAGGCAGGGCGGCATCTCCTACGGCGCCTTCATGAAGAGCGGCGGCAAGCGCGGCCTCTTCGAGCGCAACCGCGTCCTGTGCGTGAAGGACTTCCCCGCGGGGGACACGCGCATCGGCCTGTCGTTCGGCGGTGGCGGCACCGGCAATCAGTACTGCGCGCCGGCCTTCGACCCCGCCGTGCCGTGCTCGCCGGAGCACACGGACGGAATCATCCGCAACAACATCGTGGCCAACTGCTCGGACGTCGCGGTGTACCTGAACAAGGCCGCGAACACGCGCGTGCTGTTCAACACGTTCGTCGGCACGACGGGCGTGGACTACCGCTACGCCGCGTCCACCGGCGAGGCCTTTGGCAACGTCCTGACGGGCGTCATCCGCAACCGGGACAGCGCCACCGGCACCCAGAGCACGAACCGCTCGAACGTGACCACCACCACCTTCGCGTCCTGGTACGTGGCGCCGCTCAAGGGCGACCTGACGCTCAAGGGCGACGTGTCGTCGCTCATCGGCGCGGCCGCGCGGAACACGCTGGCGCCGGAGGACTTCTGCGCGCGCGCCCGGCCCGCCTCGGCCACGATGGGAGCGATGGAGCACTCGCTGGGTGACTGCCCCGCGAACACGGGCGGCGGCACGGACGCGGGCACCGACGCGGGCACCGGAACCATGGACGCGGGCGTCGTTCCGGACGCGGGCCCGGAGCAGAACCCGTCCGGGGACGAAGATGAGGACGAGGACGGCGGTTGCAGCGCGAGCCCCGGCCTGCTGCCCGCGCTCCTCGGGCTGCTCGTGCCCCTGGCCCTGCGCCGGCGCGCCCGTCGCTAGCGAAAGGCCTCGCGAGGCGGCTGGAGAGACCCCCAGCCGCTTCGCTGCCCTCACGCGCTTTTAGAACGCGGTGGAGACGAACAGGCCCGGGCGGATGGCCAGGATGCCGCCCACCACCAGCGCCAGCGACACCAGCGTGCCCACCAGCGGCAGCACATAGCCGGGCGGCGTGCGCCGGCGGTTCGCGGACAAGGGGCCCTGGATGGCGCCCACCGCGAGGAGCATCATCACCATGTGCCCGATGAGCGCCGGGTAGTACCCGCGCGTCACCAGCACGCCAATGCCCACGAGGAACTGCAGCTGCAGGAAGCCGGAGTAGGACGCGCCGAGGATGCGCCCCACCTTGTCGAACGGGCGCTTCGTGGCGACCGCGAACGCGAAGAACGCGAGCGCGATGACACCGGACAACAGCACCAGGTAGCGAAGACCCGAGTGGAGATGGAAGAAGAAGGTCATGGGCGCGAGGGTTTAGCACCCGCCGGGCGGGGCGCGACGTTTCCTGCTGACTACGACGGGTCCGGCTTGGGCGTGCGCTTCGTGCTGGGGGGCAGGGGCGGCGCGGAAATGCGCTCGGCGGGGGGCAGCTCCCCGGTGAGGCTCTTGAGGAAGGCCACCAGGTCGTCCACCTCGCCGTCATTCAGCGTGCGGCCCAGCTGGTAGCGGCCCATCAGGCGCACCATGGTGGGCAGGTCCTTCACGCTGCCGTCGTGCAGGTAGGGCCCGGTCATCTCCACGTCGCGCAGGGTGGGCACGCGGAAGTAGCCCCGGTCGTCCTCGTTCTTCGTCGCGTCGAAGCGGCCCGCGTCGGTGAGGGCCGGGTACGCCTCCACCAGCCCCAGCTTCTGGAACGACGCGCCGCCCACCGCCGGGCCGTTGTGGCACGTGGTGCAGCCGGTGGTGACGAAGGCCTCCAGGCCGCGCTGCTCCTGCGCGCTCAGGGCCGCGTGCTCCCCCGCGAGGAAGCGGTCGAAGCG
Organism: Corallococcus sp. CA054B; assembly: GCF_003611625.1. Taxonomy (NCBI): domain Bacteria; kingdom Pseudomonadati; phylum Myxococcota; class Myxococcia; order Myxococcales; family Myxococcaceae; genus Corallococcus; species Corallococcus sp. CA054B. The sequence continues at coordinate 4,125 of NZ_RAVY01000285.1, read as the reverse complement.
CGACGACGTGGTGAGCGTGCGCTCGAAGGCGGCCAGCGCCCGGGCGGCGTTCGCCAGCGTCACGGGCTTGCCCCCCTTGGGGAAGGCGGCGCGGAAGCGCGTGGAGTACTCGGGGATGGAGGCCAGCGTGGCCTCGACGCGCTTCGCGTCCGGCATGGCCATCTCCACCGGGTTCATCATCGGCCCTTCCGCCTGGGCCTCCAGCGTGGCGGCGCGGCCGTCCCAGAACTGCGCGATGTGGTGGGCCGCGTTGTAGACGGTGGGCGAGTTGCGGCTGCCCTTCTGCTTCTTGTGCCCTTCCGACAGCGCCTTGTTGTCCACGCCGTAGGTGTCCAGGCCGTGGCAGCTGTTGCAGGACACGTCGTGGTTCTTCGACAGGCGGGGCTCGTGGAAGAGCATGCGCCCCAGGGCCACCTGCTCCGCGGTGTCCTCGGGCAGCGGGGCCCGGTTGCGAGGCGCCTGGAAGAAGTGCGACGCCAGCTTCGCCACCGCCGCGGCATCCGGCGCCGACGGCTTCGGGGCCGGGGCCTGCTCCGCCACCGGAGCGGGCGCGGGCGGCTTCGCCTCCGGAGCCTTTTCAGGTGAGCGCTCACAACCGGCGAGCGCGCCAAGGCCCAACGCGGACAGCGTGAATCCAAGCAGCAGTCGATTTCGCGTCATGTGGAGAGCCTCCCGTGTGCGGCGCGGAGCGCACCGTACCAGTGACCCGGGCAACTGGCTGCGAGACGGAACGTCGCACCCTCGGCGCGGGCTTTCCCATTCCATCAGTCCGGCAGCGCCCGCCCGGACGGCGGCCCGGCGGACGCGGCCCGGGGCTCCTGCGGAACAATCCCCGCGCCGCTACCTCTTCTTCAAGGTCTCGGCGACACGCAGCGGCGCATCCGCCTGGAAGCGGGGCGCCACGGAGGACGGCGGATGCAGGACGGAGACACGGGCGGCAAGGGGCGGGAGGTGGACGTGCTCGTCTGCCGCAAGTGCCTGGGAAAGTGCGCCCGGAGCGGAGGGCAGGACCTGCCGCGCTGGCTCCAGGGGGAGCTGGCCGAGCGGGGCCTCGCCGGTCAGGTGCGCGTCACGCCCACCGGCTGCATGAACCAGTGCCCGCGCCGGCAGGTCACCGTGCTCGTCTCCGACACCGATGATCCCGAAGGCCGCCTGCTGCTGGTGGAGCCCCGGCTGCAGCGCGACCTGCTCTTGAAGTTCGTGGAGCGCCGCGCGCGCACGGACGCTCCCGCCGCCACGCCCGGCGACGGCGACGCTCCGGGGCGGGGGCAGGAGCACCTCGGTGATGAACCGGTCCACGAGGAACGAGGCCAGTAGCCCCGTCGCGGTGCCGGCGGCGTCCCACGCCAGGTCCTTCACGGAGAAGACGCTGCCGCGAGCCCGGTCGTACACCTCCTTGCCCAACCCCACGCCCAATCCCAGTCCCACGCCGGTGAGCGCCCGCGCGCCCGGCGAATCGAAGAGGATGGCGCCCGCGCCGTAGCCCACGCCCGTGGCCGCCGCGCACGCCGCGAAATGTCTGGGCTTGTCGGTGCCAAACCAGTCATCGCCAGACGCGGCGCGGCCCGAGGCCGGGACGGCGAGGAGCACGAGGGCGGCGAGCGTGGAACGGGCGGACATGCATCCACCCTGTAGCATCCTCCGAGGAGGACGCGACCTGGGCTGGGAGTGAAAATCCGGGTCGTTGCCACGCTTGCCGACCCCCACGGTTGGTGCGTTTTGGAGACGAGGCCCGCAGGCGGGCTTATGCTCGGCTCGCTTTGAAAGGCTTCGGTCCCTCGCTCAGCTTCCGGCAGACCCGGCACCCCGCGTTGGATGGCGCGCGCGGGCTGGCCGTGCTCGCCATGGTGATGGGTCACACGCTGGACGCGCTGCTGGCGCCCGCGTTCCGGGACCATCCGTGGGTCCAGGAGTACTGGAAGCTCCGGGGCATCACCGCGCCGCTGTTCCTGCTGGTGAGCGGCTGGGCGGTGGTGATGGCGCTGGGCACGAAGCCGGGCGCCGCGACGGACTCCTTCGGCCGCCGGTTCCGCCGGGCCCTGCTGCTGCTCTTCCTGGGCTACCTGCTGCACTGGCCGGGCTGGGGCGCGGTGCGCGAGCTGGGCTTCTCCGACGCCATGCTGCGCAAGGTGTTCCAGTTCGACGCGCTCCAGTGCATTGGCGCGGCGCTGATGCTGGGCGCGATGGCGCTGGTGGTGACGCCGCACCGGGGCGCCCGGGCGCTGCTGTTGGGCGGGCTGGCCGTGGGCATCCCTCTGGCGAGCGCCGGGATGTGGAGCGCGGGCGCGCACCTGCCGGTGCCGCTGCAGCAGTTCATTGGCAATGGCGAGGGAAGCCGCTTCCCGTTCTTCCCCTGGGCGGGCTTCTTCTTCGCGGGCGCGTTCGCCGCGCACGGGCTGCGCCTGCTCAAGCCGGGCCTGCCGCAGGGCTTCTCCCTGCTCGCGCTGGGCGGAGCGCTGCTGGTGCTCACCCGTTGGGTGCCCGTGGAGTGGACGCCCACCAGTCCCACGATGGTGATGTACCGCGTGGCGCAGGGCCTGCTGGTGCTGGGCGTCGTGAACCTGCTGCCGCAGCGGGTGAGCGGCCTGCTGGCGCCGCTGGGCCGGCTGTCGCTGTGGATCTACGTGCTGCACCTGCCGGTGGTGTACGGCTGGGCGGACATCGCGGGCCTCGCGCAGCGCATCGGTCCCCGGCTGGGCATCGCGGCGGCGCTGGGCGTGTCCGTGGCGCTGCTGGTGGGCTGCTACCTCGTCGCCCGGCTGGGCCGCTGGGTCCGCGAACAGGCCCGTCCCTGGCGCGCCGGCTCCACCACGCTGAACGCCAGCGTCGGCACCGCGCGCCTGGGCCAGTAGGCGGCCTTCAGCCCTCGGAGCCGGTGCGCGGCAGCTTCGCGGGCGGCTCGGTCGCGTTGCCACGCGCCACCAGCTCGCGCGTCACGGACTCCAGCGCGCTGATGCGGCGGCCCGCGCGGCCCCGGGCCCACGTCGCCACCTCCGGCGCCTTGAGCAGCCCCACCGCCTGCTCCACGCCGCCCGCCTTGCCCTTGAGCGCCCGCGCCGTGGCCAGCCGCACGTTGCGCGCGGACCTGCGCGACAGGCCGCTGCTCCACAGCAGGTCCAGGGCGAACGTGGTCCACACCGTCAGCTCGTCGTCCGGGCGCAGGAACGCCTCGAAGCGGGCCAGCGCCCGGGCACGCGGCTCACCGGCGCGCAGCTCCTCCTCCGGCAGCTCCACGTGCAGCGACGTGCTGTGCGCGAGCGGCTGCTCCGGCGCGATGACCGCCTCGAAGCGCTCGCCCGTGGCGTAGCGGACCGCCACCAGGTGCACCAGCTCCGGCGGGATGCCCGACTCCAGCGGGTGCGCGTTCGCCTCTGCGTAGAAGAGGACCAGCCTGTCCGCGGCATCCGCCAGCGAGCGCAGCTCCAGCGGCGGGCGCCACTCGCTCTTGTAGATGCGGCGGCGGTTGGGCCCCGTGCGCGTCTCCTGGCGCTCCAGCTGCGTGTCCACCATGAACTCGAACGCGCCCAGCATGCGGTCGAAGTACTCGGGCTTGCCCTCCAGCTGGCCCAGGATCTCCGCCACCGCCTCGATGGTGGAGACGCAGTGGTCCGCCGGCTCCGCGCGGATGCGGTAGTTGCTCGGGCGGCGGGGCACGAAGCCAATGCGCGGCAGCGCCGCGAGCACCGGGTTGCGCATCACCACCTTCTTCGCCTGCGGCCAGGTGCCGTCCACGACGATGAGCGTCTCTGGCGGGTTCGCCTGCGCCTCTTCCACGGTGATGGCGTCCTCACCCGGGAAGAGCACCGCGACGCGCTCGGGGTTCTTCGCCAGCTCCTCCAGCCGCGCGTGGCCCGTGAAGTCCACGCCCCGGTGCAGCTCCGAGTTGGTCAGCGACAGGTGCGCCATGCGCGCCGTGCCAATGGCCACGCGCCGCTCCCTCGGGTGCTGGAGGAACACCACGCGCGTGCGCGTCTGGAGCTGGGGGACATGCGCGCAGTAGCACGCGCTTTCAGGACGCAGACACTTGATGCAGAAGGTACGCACGCTGTGGCCCTTTATCACGGCCCCGCCCCGCCCCGCCCTGCCCCGGTCGACCGGGCGCGGCCCGACATGGAAAGCTCGCCC